>NZ_FR889191.1:0-23915 GCF_000432215.1 Anaerostipes sp. CAG:276 | reverse complement strand
CAGCCTCCATGGGCGGCGGAGTAGCCGCATACGGAGCCATTCTGGGAGCAAGCATTATTGGCGGCCTGTTTGAAGGAGTTCTGGGATTTTTCTTAAAGCCCCTCAGGAGGTTCTTTCCGTCTGTGGTCACCGGTACGGTGGTCATGGCCATCGGCCTGTCCCTGATCTCTGTGGGAATCAACTCTTTCGGAGGCGGATCCGGTGCAGGGGATTTCGGTTCTCTCCCAAACCTTTTTGTGGGAGCCGTGGTGCTGATCGTGATCGTTGTGTTAAAACATTTCACAAAAGGCGTAACCAGCAGTTCTTCTATTTTGATCGGTGTTATCGCGGGATATATTCTCTGCGCTGTCATGGGCTTATTCCTGCCCACCACTTATACAAATGCTGAGGGTGCCGTGCAGACAGCTTCCTGGGTTTTAAACTGGGATAAAGTAGCCGATGCCGGCTGGTTTTCTCTTCCGAAACTCATGCCCGTCAAAATCGTATTTGACCTGAAAGCTATCATACCGATCGCCATTATGTTCATCGTGACTTCTGTCGAGACGATAGGGGACATTTCCGGCATCACTGAGGGCGGATTGTCCAGAGAAGCTACTGATAAAGAGCTCTCCGGCGGTGTAATCTGTGACGGTCTGGGATCTTCCTTCGCTTCTGTCTTCGGAGTGCTTCCGAATACATCCTTCAGCCAAAATGTAGGACTTGTGGGAATGACAAAGGTTGTCAATTTATACTCTATCGCCATGGGCGCAGGCTTCCTCGTGATCTGCGGACTGTTTCCGAAACTGGCCGCTTTAGTTTCTATCATGCCCCAGTCCGTGCTCGGCGGAGCTGCGGTTATGATGTTCGCTTCCATCGTAGTCAGCGGAATCCAGCTGATCACCAAGGATGGAGTAAGCAACCGGATTGTAACCATCGTATCTGTGGCATTAGGACTCGGCTATGGGCTCGGCGCCAACTCCCAGGCTCTGGCAAATCTCCCTCAGGCGGTTCAGCTGATCTTCGGCGGCTCCGGGATCGTTCCCGCGGCTCTGGTTGCTATCGTCTTAAATGTAGCGATACCAAAGGAAAAAACAGACAATTAATCATCGTTTCAGGAGGAAGATCATATGAAAATTACGACTCTCATTGAGAATCAGGCTCCGGACTCTCTGTGCCGAGAGCACGGACTGGCTGTACATATGGAATACAAAGGAAAAAATTATCTTCTGGACACCGGCGCCTCCGGACAGTATGTAGAAAATGCGCACCGGCTTGGCATCCGCCTTTCCGATGTGGATGCGGCCTTTCTCTCTCACGCCCATTATGATCACTCCGGCGGATACCGTGAATTCTTTTCCGAGAATTCAAAAGCGGTGCTTTATCTTCAAAATACTGTCAGAGAAAATTGTTATTCTAACTTCCTGCTCTACAGGCAATACATCGGAGTACCGAAGGGTCTCCTGGAAAAATATCGAAGCCGCCTTAGATTTGTGTCAGGTACGACAGAGACAGAGCCCGGTGTCTGGACAGTTTCACACAACATTCCCGGACTTTCGGAAAGGGGCCGCAGCGGGCACATGTATATTAAGGCAAAAAACAGTTTCAGGCCTGATGATTTCAGCCACGAACAGAGTCTCGTCTTTGAACGCGAACATGATCTTGTGCTGTTCAACAGCTGTTGCCATGCGGGTGTTGTTTCTATCGTTGATGAAGTCAATCATGCCCTGAAGGCAACGGGTAAGAAAGTCTCTTATGTATTCGGCGGTTTTCACACCATGGGACTCCGGGGTCCAGGCAGTATGAGCGGTCGGCCGGAAGACATCCAAGCGCTGGGAAGACATCTTCTCAATCGGGGTATCTCCTGTGTGTATACCGGCCACTGCACGGGTATTCCCGCTTTCCGCATATTGAAAAAAACAATGAAAGAAAAAGTGCGCTATATGAAAACAGGCAGCGTCATCAGATTATAGGTAAACATTTGAGAAAAGGAAGATGCATTCTTGCGCATCTTCCTTTTCTTTACCAGAGCTGAAATGCTTCAGCCAGCTTTCTGACTTGTTCTTCCGAGATTCCTCTTTGTATCTTTCCCCCGTTCAGCAGATAAACCTGAGCGTTTTTTTCCACCGTCTCTATCAGACCTATTGTATCTTCAAAAGACTTTCCTGCCGCAAAAATTCCATGATATGGCCAGAGCACCACCCGGTACTGCTCCATTTTCTTTGCCGTGGCTGGTCCGATTTCTCCTTCTCCGCACACCATCCACGGGAGCATGCCGAGCCCTTCCGGAAACACAAGCACACACTCAGAGTTCAGACTCCACATGGTTTTCGTAAATGCCTGCTCTTCTGTCTCATGGGCAAAGGTCATCGCGATAGTGTGGGTCGGGTGACAGTGCATGATCAGTTTATTGTTTGCATCGGACTGTAATCTTGCCCGGTGGCACAGCATATGAGCCGGAAATTCACTGGTCGGCCGGTTTCTTCCCTCGTCGAACCCCCAGAGCACGCTGAGTTTTCCGTCATCAATCCTTATAATTCCCAGGTCTTTCCTAGGATGTTTATGAATTGTTCTGAAAAAGGCTCCTGCCCTGGTCACAAGAAAATATTTTCCGCTCAGCCCGCCGGTGTCAAATTTTATCGGTATGCTGTTCAAAATGTTACTCTGGGACAGCCATGTATTCACCTCATCCTCTGAGAGCAGGTACGAAAGATTTCCAGCATGGTTTTCTCCCCATCCTGCCTCCCAGAAATATCGGCATGACTCCACTGCCTCTTCCATAAACGGTGCCTTCATCACTCTGTCCGTCATTGTTTACCTCCCTGTAAAGACCTTGTATATTCATACATACTCTGAAATATGATAGAAACAGAAACCGCTCCCGCATCCTCATAGCCCAGAGACCGCTCTCCCAAAAACTTCGCTCTCCCAAATTTGGCAGTATAGTTTTTTGTATTTTCTGCTCCCTCGGCAGCTACTTTCCATGCAGTCTTTAACAGCTCCTCAATTTCTCTTTCTTCAGATTCCTCCATGGCCCTTACTGCGGGAGCAAGGGCATCAATCATCGTCTTATCGCCTTCATCGGCTCCTCCGGCAGACTTAATTCTTTTAAGACCGCTTTCACACATTCCCCTCAGCAGTTCAGCATCCAGCTTTTCCTGCTCTGGCTGCTTTAAAATACCTAGAAAAATGGCCGAGAAAATAACTCCCGAAGCGCCTCCCATGGAATTCATCATCGCCATGCCGAGACCTCCGAAGATCTCACGGATTGTCTGCGGCTGCTCTTCGGCCAGGAACTTCTTCACCGCCGTAAATCCCCGCTCGATCCCCATACCGTGATCCCCGTCTCCGGTTTTTCCGTCGATCTCACACAGCAGATCTTTTTTCCCTATCATTTGATCCGCCACATAGTTCATCATTTCCGATACATTGGCGGCGTTCATCTCCTTCATCTTCTTACCCGTCCTTTCCATACTTTTGGGTATAACACCGTGTACAGGCCGGCTGATCATACAGCCGTTTCAGCTCCTCATCCAATATAAATAAGGAGACAGACGCACCGGCCATTTCCAGTGAAGTACAGTACTTTCCGACAATGTTGTCATATAAGATGACTCCTGCTTCTTTTAACAGCTCACATGCCTTTTTGTTAATGATGTAAAGTTCCAGATCAGTTGTGGCTGCCATTCCGTTTACAAGAAGCACTGCCTCCCTGCCTTTCAGATCTCCAAATTCTTCTTTAAGATCGCCAATCATTTTTTCTGTCAGTTCATCCGCAGATACGAGTGACTCTCTGGAAATCCCCGGTTCGCCATGAATCCCCATGCCGTACTCATATTCCTCTTCTCCCAGTTCAAAATTCGGTGGGTTTCCGGGAATAGAACACGGAGTTATTGCGATTCCGATGGTTCGCACATGCTCATTGGCTCTCTCTGCTGCTTCTTTCACCTCTTCAAGAGAATATCCGAGTTCTGCCGCGGCCCCTGCTGCCTTGGCAACAAACAGAATGCCTGCCACTCCCCGCCTTCCCTTCTTATCCTCCTTTGGGGCAGAGGCAATATCATCATTGACAATGACATGGGAGACTTTCACTCCCTCCATCGATGCCAGGTCCTCCGCCACATCAAAGTTCATGGTATCTCCGGCATAATTCCAGATCAGACATAAAACGCCCTTCCCCTGATCTGCCGCCTTGATCGTTTCCTTGATCGTGTATGGATCAGGAGAAGCAAAAACATTCCCCACTGCCGCTCCGGTAAGCATTCCTTTTCCGACCAGTCCGGAGAGCATTGGTTCATGACCGCTGCCTCCACCAGATACAATGGCTGTTTTTCCATTCCTCTCTTTTGAAATAATTCCGCACGCATCCGGCACTTTTTCATATAAATCTCCATTGGCGTATAACAGTCCCTGTAAACTTTCCTCCACCACTTTCAGAGGATCGTTGATGATTTTCTTCATTTTCTCATCCTCCGTTCTTTCCTCATTTTCTTACCCTCATAAAATTCTCCGAAACCGGCATCTTCATAAAAATAAGTCAACAGGATAGCCAGCACAAAACAGCAGCCGCTCAAAAACAGATCCCACGCAAATACGCTTACCACAAGAAACAAAGTATCCACCAGGGCCAGGACCGCAAACAATATTTTCTTGCTCCTCTTACTCATAAAAACAAATCTCCTTTTTCTCCGGACTATGCCTCGGTCTTAATGCCGAGTTCTTTGGCAAATTCCATATCTTCTCTCTTAATGGATTTAAAATAGTAAACTGCCAGCGGAATGGTGACGACAAGTATGACAATGGCAATGATGTTTTTTTCAGATGCCGCCGCAAAAACCCAGCGAAGTTCTGATATATCGATGCCGAACCATGCAAGCATCTGTCCCTTCGGCACGGATGCCCCGCCGGTGATCTGTGCAAGCTTTGTAAAATGCGGCGCAAAATAAGAAGCCACATACAGATGAAGCGGAAGGCCGATCAACGTACCGATCGCCATTTTCAGCATATTTCCCATAGTAAGATAAAACAGCGGAACGATCAGACAGATATCCATCAGTCCTCCGAATGGGAGCACGATATTTCCCGGCAGAAAGATTGCATAGATGAAGATTACCGGGATCGCAAGGATCATCATCAGCCAGTGTTCGGAACGGCCTGCCATAACCGGCCAGTCCATTCCGATGGAAATATCTCTTCCATGGAACTTCTTCTTCATAAATTCTGTCGCCCCATTGCTCACCGGTGTCAGAGCGGTCATGAAAAGTTTCGCCACCATAGGGAACAGCGTCAGCGCTGTACCTGCCTGTACGCCAAGAGTCAGCACTTCTTTATAGTCATAGCCTCCGAAAATCCCAATAAAACATCCTACAATGAATCCCATGATGTGATTCTCACCAAAGATTCCGATCTTGTCCCGGATCTTCTGGGCATCGATGTTCATGCTGTCCGGAATAATTTTGTCCAGAAAATGAGTGAGCGGATAGTAATAAATGCCTGCCAGGAACATCGGATGCGGCATGGAGATCCCCGGTATTCCGGTGAGTTTCTGAAGCCGGTATTTTGTGCAGTCTGCATTTTTCAGTTCAAATACACACTGTATAATGGCACAGGCAAACCCGATTGCCGGATTTCCGCTTACATAAGCCACAAGAAACGCTGTACATACCTTATTTCCCACGTTCCACATATCCACATTCAGACAGTTTGTAAAACCGACTGCCAGTAGAAGAATATTGATTCCAATCTGCACCGGGAACATGAGGAATGCATACTCCCATGTCCAGCAAAGACCGAGTGCCGGTGCCCATCCCATATCCAGCGCTTTCAGCTGGACACCTGTATTTTGCACGAATGCCTGAGCTGCCGCGCCGACACTGTCTGTCATCAATGACATCACATGATTCATTCCTACTAAAGCCACACCCAGAGTAAGACCTGCTGAAAATGCCTTGGTAGGTTTCATTCCTAATATGATTCCGATCAGTGTAATGACGATCGGTAAAAATACACTGGCTCCTAAGTCTACTAATCCCTGAAAGACAGTCTGTAATATATCCATAGTTTTCCTCCTCTTTTTCTTTTGCTATTTTCTGAATTCCTCTAAAATCTTCTGTAATTCTTCCTCTGCCCCCATCCCTGTAATAAATGGGACTCCGTTAAAGGTAGGAAGATCAAATTCTTTTTCTCCTTCTCCGCAGATGGACACATAAATGTCCGCTACTTTTTCATACTGGGGCATAGAATTGATATTGATAGCTTCAATGCGGAACTCTGACGGACTGATCCCGTTCTTTTCTAAAAGATCCGCAAGTTTTACCGCACAAGTCTGGGAAGTTGCAACCCCTCCCCCGCATGCTACAACGATTGTCTTCATAATAATATCTCCTTCCTCAAAGATCTGCCGCCTCATAGACGACCTGATAGATTTTCTCTGCAGTTTCTGCTTCTCTCAGCTTTTTCAATACTTCCCTGTCGCTGAACATCCCTATGATCTTCTGAAGTATCTTTAAATGAGCCTCCGGATCTTTTAATGCCAGCATAAAGACCATTTCAACGTCCAATGTATTTTTTTTATTGCCCATCTCGTGAAACGGAATCGGGTTTTCCAGACGGGCAATACTGATGCAGGCCTCATTTACATGGGCGCTGTCCGTATGGGGCATGGCGATCAGCAGCCCGTCTGTGTGAAGTCCGGTAGGATATTTTTCTTCCCGCTCTTTTAACGCCGCCACATAGCTATTTTTTGTAATACCTTCCTTCTCAAGTCTTCCTCCCATGATCTCAAAAAGCTTATCCCTGCTTTCTGCCCGCAGATGATCATAGATGTAATCTTTCTTTAATAAAGTCTCCATTGCTTCTCCCCTGTCTTCTCAGTAAACAATACAGTTTTTAATGACCTTTCCTGCCGCATGTTCCCTTATGGCTACCTCTGTCTCTTCGATCGGATACTCATGTTCTACAAAATCCTCTGCCTTTATGGCTCCCATTTTCAGTAGTTCAAATGCCGCATTTACATGGATTGGTGTCGTATGGAAAACGCCTTTGATCGTGATCTGCTCATAGTGCATTCTTGTACAATCAATATTGACTGTGGTATCTTTTTTCGTGCCTCCAAAGCAGAGCACCTGGCCTCCTGCTCTCACCTGGCGGAAAGCGGTCTCCCAGACAGCCGGAAGACCTGCCGCCTCGATAGCCACATCCACACCTCTGGAGTCTTCTGTCAAATCCCTCACCGCCTGAATCTGATCCTGCTCCTCAATATTGATTGTCTCGGCTGCTCCAAGCTTTGCCGCCAGAGAAAGACGGTTCGGCTGCATGTCGCAGGCGATCACCCTGGCCCCTCTTAAATAAGCCAGACGGATAAACATCAGCCCAATCGGTCCGCAGCCATTGACTACTACCGTATCTCCCAGTTCAATTTCTACATTTGAGATCCCATACACCGCGCATGACAGCGGTTCTGTCAGAGCCGCCTGTTTGTAGTCCATATCATCCGGCAGCTTAAACATAGTCTCTTCCACGATATTTTTCGGAATCAGCTGATACTCTCCGTAAGCCCCAAGATTGGACGGCAGATCCACACACATGGAGTGCTGGCCCTTTTTACACCAGTAACATTTATGGCATGGAGCCGTATTATGGGCCACCACCCTGTCTCCGACTTTAAATTTCGTAACGCCTTCGCCTACTGCCACGACATCTCCGGAAGCCTCATGCCCGATCAGATGCGGCGGCTGGTATCTGTATCCTCTCATGAACATTTTGCAGTCGGTACCGCATGTCAGGGTCACTTTGTTTTTTACGACTACTTCCCCCGGCCCTGGTTCCGGCACCGGTGCATCCTCTACTCTGATATCCTCAATTCCATAATAAACAACTCTCTTCATCTTTCTTCCTCCTGATAATGAAATTAATTTGCTGCTTCTATACCGGGCCGTCGCCCGAAATCTGCCTGCAGATGAAACACGAATTTAACAATACATTTTTATAATCTCTCTGATTTCTTCTTTGCTGCCTGCTTCAGCGATCCTTCTGACATCTCTTTCACTCTCCGATAGTTTTGACAGCTGCAAAATAGCTTTTAAATGCTTCTTTTCATCCACCGGGGACAGCATAACAAACAAATGGATATTGAGACCGCCAAATAAAACCCCCTCTTTTACAGTTACAAGTGAAAGTCCCACTCTCTTTGTGTCTTTATCCGGCATCGCGTGGGGCACTGCAATTCTTCCTCCGAAAATAATATGTACCGAATTGTCGTGATACTGGGCAAGAACTCTTTTTACATATCTCTCTTCTGCATTCCCGTGGCTGATCAGCGGTCCGGAAGCCATCTGCATGACCTCTCTCCAGCCTTCTGCCCGGTCTGTTTGGATAATATATTCGTCACTCAGAAAATCCATCAGACTGAGGTCTTCCTGATCCTCTGAGTCTCCGAATCCTGTATCTGAAATTCTGGAAGAAAAATATTTCTTCAGATCTTTTAGCAGCTGCATTTCATTTCTTATCATGCCGTGCTGTTTTATAATCCTCAGCACTTCCTCCAAGTCATAGTCTGCCACTGCGATTCCATATACTTCTTCCATTACCTGCCGTCTCAACTGCCTCCGCTCTTTCTGTGAAAGCACCGGTTCCACCACAAAGAGCTTCTTTTCTGTGTTGAGATAAACCGATGAAAAAACAAACTCATACCTGCTTTCCTCCCACTCTTCAAACTCTCTCACCGATATTGCATCCAGAAAAATAAATTCGGGGAACAAATCCTTCAGGGCACTGTGCATGATCTTGGAAACTGTGATCCCGTTGGGACACACGACCAGAGCCCTCGGTTTTTCGGTAATCTTTGTACCCTGCCGCCGAAACCAGCTGGCCATGAACAGCGTCAAAAATTTAAGTTCTGCATCCGGAACCCTGCTGCCGATCAGCTGTTCCACCGGTCCGATACATCCTCTCATGATCGTATGTATTTCTTTTAGTTCCTCCTGATACATCTCTATGTTGACAATATCCAGCAGGTTTCCTGATAGTGTCAGGTTATATTTCATTCGGTAGTAAGCGGGCTTCATGTGTTTGAGAAGCATCTCTTTTAACTCTTCTCTCTCCTTAAATACCACACAGGCTTTATTCTCAAAGTCATGTACCATCTCTTCAATTGCATCCCGGATCACAGAAACTTTTTCTTCTGACAAAATCCCCAGTTCAGATATATTTGCGGACAACAGCATAAGAGCGATAAAAAACCGTTCCTGCCTGGGTACTTTCCCAAGCTCCGCCAGCAATTCGTTGGCCATGGCATATTCCTTCGTATCAGTCAATTCCTCATAAAGCATTTCTGCCTCATCCAAATATTTTCCGTCCTTAATTCTACGGCATACCAGAGCCAGACAGTACGGACTGGAATCCATTTTCTCGTCTGTAAACGTTACGTCCAGTTTTCTCTCAATGGTCTCCAGCCAATCCCGGTATTTCTGCACCTGGTCTTCCTTAAGTCTCCCGAGTTTCCGCACCAGCTGCCTGCCGTCCGGAAGGCAGATCAGCTGTCCTGCCATATCGATCAAAAGCTTTCGTTTCTCAAACTCTTTTCCATCTATGATATACCCCTGCTGCCTTGTATACTTTAACTTTGATCCATAGTCCGCAAAAAGCTGCTGGACCGCCTTTAAATCACTCAGCACCGTATTTTTACTGACTTTCAGTTCAGAAATAAAATGCTGCAGTGAGAGATCACTCTGTGTCAGGATCATAAATGCTATGATCTGTACCCTCTCTGTCTCGGAATAAAAGTAATCCTTCTTTTGCCGGAGTACTTCTCTGATCTCTTTTCCGACTTCCAGATTTCCATTTCGCTTTTTCTTTACAGGCGGTATATTCTGCTCCGCCAAATACGCGTTGATCTTTTTCAGACTGTAATCCATCTGCCGCCTGGTCAGACGAAATTTCTCTTCAATCTCACCGGAATTTTTTCGAAATCCTGCGGCAAGATCCCTGAGAATTGCACTGCTTCTCTCGTCCAGATACATATCGCATTCCCTCCTTACAAACTCATTGTATTGTACGTAATACATGAATTCAATTTCATTTCATCCCACTTTTTGTTCAGTTTGTACAATGAAATTGGGATGAATACCAAAAAAGCACGAAAATAAAGGGCCTTGGATAATTCCAAGACCCTTTTGATATTCTGCCTTTTTATTTAAATTTGTCAATGTAACCCTGTATAAATATAAAAATAACGATCAGCGGAAGAATAAATGTAACATATTTTCTCGTCCATTCCGGATATTTAATTCCTTTTCCCGCATTGGCCTCTTCACTGAAGTTCTTCCATCCCCAGCCGTATTTTGTCACACAGAACAGAAGATACACTAAAGACCCCAGTGGAAGAATATTGTTGCTCACAATAAAATCCTCCAGATCCTGAATCGTACTGTTCGCCCCAAACGGCATGATGTGACTCCAGACATTAAAGCCCAGTGCACATGGAAGCGACAATATGGTGATCAGTATCCCGTTAAAAATACTGGCTTTCTTAATCGTCCATCCCCACAGATCCTGTGCGAAAGAAATAATGTTCTGGAATACTGCGATAATGGTCGACAGCGCCGCAAAGGACATAAACAGGAAGAACAGGGCTCCCCATATCCTGGCACCCGGCATCTCGTTAAATACATTCGGCAGTGTGATAAATACCAGGTTCGGTCCGCTGTCCGGCCGCACTCCGAAAGCAAAGCAGGCCGGAAAGATAATCAGTCCTGACATAAGAGCTACAAGTGTATCTAATACCGCAACGCTGACAGCTTCTCCTGTCAGACGGTAAGACCGGTCAATATAGCTTCCGAAGATTGCGATGGCTCCAATCCCAAGACTCAGTGTGAAGAACGCCTGTCCCATCGCCGCAGAGACTACTTTCATAATCCCCTGCTCTTTCATGGCCTGAAAATCCGGCACTAAATAAAAAGACAGTCCTTTTGATGCTCCCGGAAGTGTGACGGACCTTATGACCAGCACAAGGATGACTAAAAACAGGCAGGACATCATGACCGTAGTAATCTTTTCCACCCCGTTTTGAAGCCCCAGCGAACAGATCAAAAATCCGACAACAATAACGACCAGCATCCAGAAGATCAGCACTTCCGGTTTTGACAGCAGTTCTCCGAACACGGCCTCAACCTGTTTCGGATTTTTTCCCACAAAATCACCTTTCAGCATCTTGAAGAAATAGCTGATCATCCATCCTGCCACGGTCGTATAAAACATCATCAAAAGATAGTTTCCCGCCATTCCGAAGTAACTGTACCAATGCCATTTTGTCCCTTCAGGCTCCAATGTCTGGAATGAAGTTGCAATACTTTTCTGGCTGGCACGCCCCACCGAAAACTCCATGACCATGATCGGCAGACCCAGCGCAAATAAGAAAAACAAATATACCAGTACGAAGGCGGCTCCTCCGTACTGCCCGGTTACAAACGGAAACCTCCACACATTCCCGATCCCTATGGCGCATCCTGCCGATATTAAGATAAATCCAATCCTCGATGAAAACTTTTCTCTCTTCTCCATAACTACATTTCCTTTAATTCAAATATGAATTCTGAACCTTCTCCTTCCTTGCTTTTTACCCAAATCTGTCCTTCATGTATCCTGACAATCCATCTTACCATAGACAGGCCCAGACCGGTACCCCTGACTTGGTTTTGGCTGTTCCTGCTCCTGTCTGCACGGTAAAAACGGTTCCAGATCTTGTCTAAATGTTCCGCTCCAATGCCCTGCCCGTCATCCTTCACGATTCCCCGAATCTTCCCGTCTTTTTTGAACAGAGATACCTTCACGATCCCATTTCTCTTTCCATAGTCAATGGAGTTCTCCACCAGATTGATCAGCATCCTGGTCAGAAGCATCTGGTCTCCTCTGGCTGTGAGGCCGGGCTCGATCTCACTCAGCAGATGAATCCCTTTTTCACCGGCTCTCTGTGACAGTTCCTCCAAGGTCATTTCTGCCAGCATACTCATATCCACAGGCTCAAACTGGAAATTCTCTTTTCCTCTCTCGCACCGGGCAATCATCAAAAGCTGTGAAATAAGATCCGACATTTTCTTAGCCTGCCGGAGAACAATCTGAATCTCATGTTTCTGTTCTTCACTGAGTGTATCTTCCTCCAGGGCATATTCACACTGGGCTATAATCACAGAAACCGGAGTCCTCAGTTCATGGGAAACATCGGACGTAAACTGTTTTTCGTCCTCAAACGATGCCTCCAGACGGTCAAACATTTCATTGAACGTACAAGTCAGCTGACGCATTTCATCTTCCGATTTCGGTTCCGGGAGGCGCTTTGACAAATCCGCACCGCTGCTGATCTCCCCTGCGGTAGTACAAATATCATCCACCGGTTTCAGGGCTCTTTTCGTCATCATGTATCCGATCAGCCCAATGGCCAGAATCAGGAGCGGATATACAGCTAAAAAGGCCAGCAAAACCATATGCATGATCTGTTCCATGCCGTGAATAGAGACGATTCCTCTGATCCAGATGGCCTTTCCGGTCCCGTACTGGTAAGCGGCGTCATAGATCATCCACTGCTTGCTTCCCTGCTTTATGTTTCGGACTTCATGAGACTGAAGCTTCGTCTCTTTGGGAAATTCCACAGGCATACTGCCGTGCAGCAGCCTGCCTTCCTGATCATAGATACAAAACATGACACCGTCGTCATAATAGTCTACCTCCGGGTCCAGATAATAGGTTCCGTTCTGGAACTCTATCTCGTCAGCAAAATCGGCCACCATTCCCTGTAGATCTTCCTCTGTCTTGGACAGTTCCAGCTGATTGATAAATATGAAAACCCCTGCAAATACTGCTGCCAGCACGACAGCGATCATACCTGTGTACCAAAGGGTAACTCTTTTTTTAATCGAAAATCTTCTCATTCTTCTTTCCTCAGGACGTATCCAACGCCTCTCACCGTGTGGATCAGCTTACACCCAAATCCTTCGTCAATCTTTTTCCTCAGATAACGGATGTAGACATCCACAACATTAGATCCGCCCTCAAAATCATAATTCCATGCATGCTGCTCAATCTGTTCCCTGGACAGCACAATATTTTGATTTCTCAGCATATATTCAAGGACCATAAATTCCTTGCTGGAAAGAGATATCTTTTTATCTGCACGGGTAACTTCCTTTGATTCACAGTCCAGAACCAGATCACCAATCGTCAGCCGGTTAGAAACCAGAGCTGGTTTTCTCCGCATCATAACCCGCACCCTGGCCATAAGTTCTTCAAATGAAAAAGGTTTTACAAGGTAGTCATCCGCTCCAAGGTCCAGACCCTTCACGCGGTCTTCTATGCCGTCTCTTGCAGTCAGAAACAATACCGGTGTGTCATTGCCCTCCTCCCGGATCTTTTTCAGCAGTTCCAGTCCGTTAAGTCCAGGAAGCATAATATCCAGAATGATACCGTCATAATCTGCCATATTGATATAATCCAGTGCATCCAGGCCATTTCCGCAGTCATCTGCAGTGTAATGCTCTTTCATCAGTTTCTTTTTTAAGATGCTTCTCAAATCCTCTTCGTCTTCCACAATTAACAGGCGCATGTCATACCTCCATATGGAACTATTATAATATAAATGTAATTTTATGAAAACGTTTTAATTTAATTTTAATAATCGGGAACTATAATAAAGTTATCAAAGATATAAGAAAGGAGATTTTATTATGAAAAATAAAATAACAGCCATATTAGCCTGCGGAGCATTTGTATTCTTACTTGCAGGATGCCAAAGCACACCGAAAGACCAGGCCGAAGCAACTACCACACAGGACATTGCCACGACGGCAGAGGGAACCGAAAATGCCACAGAAAATTCAACAGAGACTCAGGCGACCGCTTCCGACACACCTGACTTCAGCAAATATGAGACAAAAATCTCACAGATTACAAAAAAAATCCAGGCAGCAAAACCCATCTCCGATGTTTCCAAAAATCAGGATAAATTTTATAGTTTGAAAAAGGAACTGGATGCCATCGACCATGAACTGGATACTCTGGATGACGATTATGAGCATCAGTATGATACCGGAAAGCTCTCAGCTGCAAAATATAAAGAAATCGAACGCAGGATTGACGCTCTGGAAGACAAACTTGACTTTGCAGAAGATACTTTAGAAAACAAATTTGGCATCGATGATTAACCGCTGAATTTTATTTTCAATATCTCAGGCCTGTTTCCTGTCAGCATGCGGGGCAGGCCGGAAGATATTGTCACTGCAAACGTATTTAATGACGAAGGAGGTAAGCCATGAAAGTCAAAAAAATCTTGTTAATGTTCATGGGATTCATGATGGGACTTTCCCTTTCCCTGTCTCCTGCAGTAATTCATGCAGACAGCGACGACCCGAAACCCACTTCTATCCGAAAACTCAACTATAAAAAGAGAACTGTCAGAGTCGGGCAGAAGTTTGAATTGAAGGCTTATGCAAGGCCATATGATTACGATGACGACCAGCTCATCTGGTCTACCGGCAACAAAAAAATCGTAAAAATTGTCAGCAAAGACCGCAGAGACGATGATATTACATTAAAAGCCATGAAAACCGGAAAAGTAAAGATTACCTGCCGCATCCGGGGAACAAAGAAAAAGAAAACCTGCACCATAACGGTAAAGAAAAAAGCGAAAAAGAAATACATAAAACCAACAAAGATCAAACTGGAAGATAAACGGATGGATGTAGACGTAAATGATACAGAGGATATTGATTATAAGGTATATCCAAAAAAAGCTACAAACAAAAAAGTAACCTTCCGTTCCGGCAATAAAAGAATAGCAACCGTAAACTCCCGCGGTGATGTGAGAGGAATCCGCCCGGGCAGAACAAAGATTACACTGACATGTAAAGCTAATCCAAAGGTAAAAGCTTACGTATATGTAATTGTAGAATATGACGATTAAAGATTCATGGGAGGAAAATATGAAAATTAAAAAATTACTGCCTGCTGTACTGGCAGCATTGTTAAGTCTGACGGTCATTATATCACCGCTCAGCATCCATGCCGACGAAGATGATCCAAAACCGACCTCTATAAGAAGGCTGAATTACTCTAAGAAGACCCTGCGGGTAGGACAAAAATTTGAGCTGGAAGCCTACGCGCGCCCTTCTGACTACGACGATGACCAGCTGATCTGGTCTACCAGCAACAAAAAAATTGTGAAGATCGTAAGCAGAGACCGCAGAGATGATGACATCACTGTAAAAGCAGTGAAAACTGGAAAAGTTAAAATCACCTGCCGTATCCGTGGTACAAAGAAGAAAAAGACTTGTACGATCACGGTAAAGAAAAAAGCAAAAAAGAAGTATACAAAGCCAACCAGAATCTGGGTGGAAGACCGCTACACCGATGTAGATGTTCATGATTGGGAAGACATCGAATACAAGGTTTATCCCCGGACTGCCACAAACAAGAAGGTAACGTTTTCTTCCAGCAACAAAAAAGTTGCGACTGTCAATTCCAAAGGTTATATCTATGGCAAAAAACCTGGCAGAGCAACCATCACGCTGACTTGCAAAGATAATCCGAAGGTAAAAGCCTACGTCCACGTTTATGTGGAATGGGACGACGACGATGATTATGACGATTACGACTGACTGCAATGCATAGAATGTTAATTCCGTATTTTTTGTCTGATTCCGGTCATACTATTTCTGAGGTGATGACTATGAGAAATGAAGATATTCCAATCGGATTTACCATGGAACTGGCACAGCACGAAAATGCCCTGTCTGCATTTTCATCGCTGACTTCTGACCAACAGCGTCAGGTCATCGACGGTGCCAAACAGATGAAGACCCGGCAGGAAATGCGGAATTATGTTGAAAACCAATTCAAATAAAAAAGAACAGGAAGCAAAAATTTGATTTTGTTTCCTGTTCTTTTTGTTTTCCTGTCACTGTTTTACAAACTCAGGATTTTTCATCACATAGTTTATCTTGGTCTTATCGTTCCAATACCCTGCGAGAGCCACCGGAAACCATCCGATTAACACGTTTACAATGAGCGTTACGATGAGAAGCTTCTTCTTATTCTGATAAGACTGCACCAGATCTACAGATGAATTTTTCACTTTTTCCGCCTGCACAAACCTTAAAATAATAACGACTACATTATAAATGGCTCCAAACCAGACAAACCAATAACTTAATGCTAACCATGCATAGAAAAGTGTTACAACACTCCAAAAGATACCGGAATTCTGCTCTTTCCTGCTCAGAAACAAACGAAACTGCTGATCCTTTTCATTTAGAACCTCCAGCTTTACGCCGCACCATTCACAGTACAGAGCATCCTCCCTGTTCTCTTTACCACAATTCTGACAAATCATCTCTCTCCCTCCGAATCATCGTATTGTTGTAACTAAATTATAACACAGAATTTACAGCTGAGATATTCTGATATGCACTTTCTAACGATTCCGCTAGAATATTACAAAGCTCATCAGATATTTCTTCTTTTTGTTCTCTTAACATATTAAAATCAATACTATTCTTCTCTCTTTCATTTTTTGTATCTGAAATTGTTATGTTTTTAACAGAGACTGATACTTTTTGTTTATTTTTTTTATTAGAAGAATTACTTCGTTGGATATCTTGGGAGTTCTCTGAAGCTCCCAAGATATCACCTGCCTGCTTCCACAGTTCAAGTCCCCGATCTTTCTTTTTCCTACTTAAAGGAATAATCACTTCAGGACCATCCTCACCAACCCAACTCAACATTGGACCTGAAACAAAACTTCCATTTGCATTTTTTTTGATTCTTTTAAAAAACCCAAAATGTTTTTTAATAAAGTTCTCTGCACCTCTCACTCGTTTTGTCCAATAGTTTTTAACATTGTTTTTCTGCCTTTTTATTATACGGTCAAAATATACTATGGATTTATTTGTCTGACTTTTTGTTGGTCTGGATATTGCCTGCTGCCTTTTGCTGAAATTATTTCCTTGATATCTTGCATTATTATTTATTTCTGCAGTTTTTCTCCACTTTCCACTTTTTTGATAGGAAGATTCAAATTTTTGTTGGGAATGCCGAATGATATCCAACCCTGTTCTTTTCTTTCTGCCATACTGATTTAGATTGCTCTGAATAGCCTTTGGACTGAGTGTATCCGACCGTACCCCTTTTAGTTGCTTCTTCTGAATAATTTTTGCCTCATTCATAGCTCGCTGCCCTTGTTTTGTCTTTGCCCACACTGTTGCCTCTTCATAAGCTTTTCCCATCCATTCAGCAAAATAGTAACTTGCTAATCCGGCAGCAATATAAGGGCCGGCAGCTGCAATGATAGGATTCACGTTGGCTGACGCGCCTAACACTTTTGATACGCCTAAAACAACTTCACCGCTCCCCCAGCCCATAACTGCTTTATACGCTTCTTTGCCTTTATCTTTTGCCACTGCAATATTATAAGCGTCGATTGCTCTGCTGACAGGAGAGTACTCCTTAAATTTTGTAAAATTCAAGCCCTTTTCTATAGATCCAATCATAGAATAATTTAAAGCACCTGTAATATATTCTGGTTCAACTACTTTATTGGAAGACCTATATTTGCTTCTATATTTCATTCTCTGATATTCTCCCATCATATATGATGAAATAGTATTTGGTGTTTGCATTAACTCTATTTCCCAGTCTTCCATTGATGATCCCTCCTTTTTTACAAAAAAGAAGGAGCTTCTGCTCCTTCTAAATTTGTATACATATGTCTTCTTCCAACTTTTTTGCTATTTCCTCTGCCTCTTCAGGTTTCCACCGTTTTACAATTTCATAAAAAACCTCTCTTGTCGCTAAGTCCGGGAAAATATCCAACCGCACTTTCAGGTTTTTTTCCTCTTTAAGATAAATATTAATAACAGACTGTTTTATAGAATGAGCTGTTGAATGATAATATTCAACCATTTCTATTTCTTTCCATAAAATCTTTCCTTTCGCTCTTTTTTTAATAAAATCATATTCAATACCATCCGAATTAATTTTTATGTACTTTTTCTTTCCCTGTATTTTTGCTCTCGTTTCTCTAATTAATATATCTACACACAAAACAGAATAAATCAGCAGAAACACTCTTAACAGCATATCTTTGATTCCTATGTGATATATAAAAATGCTGACTGCAATAGTACAAAGCGATAGTATAATAACGGTGTTGCTATTATCATTATTCCAATAATATTCCTCATCCTGAATACTCATAATCTTTTCTCCTGTAACAGCCCGTTTACTTTTTAATCATTATATCACATATTTTGGCTAAGCTGTTCTTCTCCAAAAATATACACAAATATAAGGCGGAAGATTCTTTCCTTCACCACTTTCTCCCTTCGCATCTGTCTGATGCCATGGAATCCAATGCTGATGTTTGCCCCCATATGTCACAGATCCCCATGTTGTTGTTTTGTTTCCGGAAGAGTTCCATCTGGCATAGTTATCACCCTTTGCCGTAGCTTTATCATAAAAGTGTACATTCGTTACAGAATGGTTGTGATAACCGCCTTCATTACAGTTAAATCCCTGAATACCATGATTGTGGCTGACAACTACTGCATTTTTCTGTCCCCCAGGTTTTTGTGCACTGTTAAAATATCCGTCATTTTCATCAACTCCGAATAATGTTCGTCCATTTCCAAACCTTTCCCATTTCCCTCCAAGAAAAGCCGATGGATTGACATTTGTTACACTGGTATAAATACTTCCAACCGGATAAATCTGTTCCAGAAACTGCTGAAATAGTTGATCTGTTTCTTTTTTTGTATACTTATCATTATAAATTCCTTTTTCTTCTACGGAGACATGGCATCCCTGATTGTCTCTATGTTTTGCGAATGTTTCAGAGGAAACAAAACCTGCCGGTTCCATTTGTATTTCAGGATATTCTTCTCCTCCGCTTTTAAAATCAAATTTCCATGATATAGTATAACCTTTACTCTCATCTTTTGCAGGAATTACTTTTGCTTCGGTCGCCTGTGCAAGACAATAAAGTATTTCTCCTTCATCTGGATCCTCTGCATAAAAACCTATCTGCCATAACTCATAACGTTCTGTAATTTTTAAATTGTCCAGCATAACCAATACTGACGTAATATTACCTGATGTATCTACTCCTTGAACAGAAAGTTCATCTTTCATCTGCAAAACTTCTGTTTGATACCGCAGATCCGGCACTTCTGCTTTTCCTGAGCCTGCCTCTACTCTTGTAAGCTTTAAAATGTTTCCATTATAAAGTTTTGCATGAAGATCCTTCCCTTTATTTGTAATCACTGTATTTTCCCAAATATTCATTTTATTCACCCCTACTTTGTAATTTCTGCATCGAGGTAAAGTACTGTTACCTCATAATGCTCATGTTCAGATATGGCACATCCGCAGTATATATTTACAACTGCCTGTATCAGCTCTGAGACTCTGATTTCATAAGTTAAATGAGCCGGCTTTACTTTGTCTATAAACTCCTTTGCACCAGTTAAATCCTGCGTATATCCACGAACTAGCACATCAAAGTTATTTTTCTCTGTATTCTCTTCAATTTGAACTTGATAGCCGGTAAGCACAGAGAGGGCATTTTCCATCTGTCTGGGATTATGATAATTCTTTCTTATCTTTTCCATAATATTTTGTCTTCTTTTTTCTTCCGGCAGATGAGGCGCCTCGATCTCTCCATACTGTTCCTCCCAATATTTCAATGCCCACTGATCAGCTGTCTGAATGACTGTCTCATCTCTCAAATTCTGTACAAAATCGTCAAGCTTATCTAATTCTTTCCCAATTATCTGGAACAGCCACAGACATACATAACTCTCTCCGTATACAGGGCTTATTTCGTCAATTATTTTTTGTGCCTGCTCACTTTTTAGTATCTTTTTCATCAACTCAGTTCTATTTGACATCACATTACCTCCTAACCCTGGCTGGCTTCATCCATCAGTTGAAAATCAGCACTTTCAAGAAAAGGAATACTAAGTGCTTTAACTTGAACATTGGCTGTTCCACCATTCAGCTTTAATTCTGAATAGTCATATACTCCCGGAATATCCCCAAGGATATTTCCAATCTGCGTATATCTTATTTTCCCTTCCTCAACCACTTTCTTAAGGTAATCCTGAATAGATACTTTAAACTTTGTTTGCAGCTCATCAACTGTAATGTCCTCTAATTCTACTTTTGCTTCAACTGTAATATTCTGTTTCTGAGGCGGTTTCACGTGCACTATGGCATTGACAGGTGCTAAACGTTTTTCAGGATCATCTGTCCCCATAATATAGTCCTTTACTCGTGTACAGAGATCTTGTTCTGCCGGATTGCCTGATGCATCTGTAACAACAATCTTTACTACTCCGCTGCTGTCCTTTGCTTCAATCACGTGTACAGCCCCCACGCCGTCCACAGATTCAGCCCATCTCTTGTAATCACTTATATTTCCCACAAAAGATATTCCTTGTGACTGATCATATTCCATAATTCTTTCTCTCAGGCTGTCATCGTCTTCTTCCCCATATCCGCCTGAAATCGGAACATGATTTGTTACCCCGGTGATACCTTCTTTTGTGCTCTGCTGCAGAACGATTGTGTTTACAGCACTATTTCCGATGGTCCCCGCTTCTACACATTGTATTGGTACTTCCACACTCCCTGATTCAGGGATCTGAGCTTCTTCCAATGTCTCATATTCCTTTGCATCCTCACCATTAATTCCTTCTGTAGTAAAAATACTTCCGGACTCAATCACCGTACCCGTTGTTCCAGTGATTGTTAAGATACCTTCCGCATTTGCAGCTTCTTTCCGCTCCAGTCCCCTTGTCTCTGCGTGGTAGTCCAGATAAATCCCCTCTGCAAATCTTGGCCAAATCAGCTTTAATGCCTCAACCAGTTCAAACTGTTTCATTCTTGATATTTCCATTGCCGTTGGTCTCGTGAGGTCATAAATATATCCTCCTTCCGAAACATCAATGTCATTAGGCAGTTCTCCCAGCATTGTATTATGAATTTCTTCTTCGCTTCCTTCTTCTAAAAACTCGGGAATCTGAAAATCATCCTCATCTGTCTCTTCCATCATTTCTAAAATTTCTTCATCCATCACAATCTCTCCTTTTTAATATTCCATTTTAGTATTAATTGTAATATTACTGGAATCCATTCCGGTAATATTACATGTTACAATTAAAGAATCCTCTTCCTGCCAATGAAATTCTACAGATTCCACTACCTCAGTCCTTCCGTACGGATCTGCTTCCAGTGCTTCCTTAATTTCTGTTCTTAAAATATTTTCAGATTCTTCTCTGGATTCAGCCTGAAAAGCTGTCTCCATATCAATTCCGATATCATCACTGTAAGTCAGACATGAGTAGCGCTGGGTTTTCAATATTTTCATGCACCACTGAATCCACGCCTCGATACCACTGCTTTCTACAACCTTTCCAGTTCCGTCTCTTTTCAGATCTCCTGTCTCCTCATCAAAAAAGATACTTTTTTTGTATCCGGGACGGTCTTCTGTCAGTTCATCTTCCAGCTGATCCAGCTCATCTTCTTCTATATCCAAATCTTCCGGGAATACATTTTCCATATTTCCACCTCTCTTTAACTTTCTTTTTTTAAGACTCCTACGATTACTGGCAGATCATCAGCCCAGACAATCAAAACCTCATCCCCTTCTCGGGGTTCCTGTTCCTTACCAAGACAGCACAAACCATACTCATCAGGTCCTATTACATCATCCGGAAAATCCTCTAATATAATTCCGTTTTTCTGCATTTTCCCCACTTCTGCTGTCTGGGATTGATTTACTTGATTTACCGTGCCCATTCTGCTCTGCAAAACAGCCGCCAGTCTTGACTTCCCCTTTTTTGCCATTTACTTTTCCACCTCCAATGTCATTGTCCCATTGGCACAGTCATGCTCCACGCCTTTGACATAATAATATCCATTCAGCGCACCAGCATTGCTCTTGATTTTATGTCCTTTTTCTATATACGGATTATCCACAGCCTTCACTGTTCTTGTATATTCCGGCTTAGAATGTTTTTTGAGAAGTTCTTTCGCTTCCTTCTTTGCTTTTTTAGAATTTTTATCATCCTGATCTCGAATGATAATCTCCTGCAAGGTCCCATATTTTTCTGTATTTTCTTTCATTGAAGTAAGCTTTTTGGGCGCCTTATCCTTTTTACCAGTAATCTCCTGCTCCTTATAAATTGAAACCTTTGTCACCATACCATCCATTGTCACTTTTGTATTCTGGGATAGTGCATTTTCCTTATGATTCAACTCATATATTTTTTTGTTATATCCTCTCTCTCTTATATAAACAATGCCTTTTTTACAAAACACAATGTATTTTGTTCCTGTCTTCTTTTTTGCCTCTTTTAATATTTTAGTCAGGACATCGGAAACTTTTTCTCCTCTGTAAACCTTTCTTTTATGTTTCGTCCCCTCATAATCATAATCAAGTTTCACATTCCATTTTTTACATATGCTTTTCACAATACTCTCGGTCGTTCTCCCTTTTGCAAAAAAGAAATTATCTTTTGTGTTTTGAAGATAAATCAGTCTGTCATATGCAGTCAATGTAAGATCTTTTTCTACATCACTGTTATAATTTTTTTCCCAAATAATCCCGCGAAAGATCTCTTTTCGTCCGCTTCCTGTATCACAGTACAAAACTAACGAATCTCTGACATTAATGTTGTTATATAAATGCTTGTATGTATCTTTAAGATTTGGAATTGTCAATGATACACCCTTAGCTAGGTCATCTTTATTTTGAGAGATGACCAGATTTGTCATCAACCCTGACACATCATATTTTGTTTTCTTTGTCTTTATAATGCAGGAATATTTGGGGTCTTTATAGGTTTGGCTCATTCTTCTCCCCTCCTAACTTAACATTCTTCTCAATGTATCATACCCTGCGATACCATCCACTGATAAACCATGTTTTCTCTGGTATTTTCGGATAGCAGCTACTGTCTTAGCTCCACAGATACCATCCTGGGATACCTTTACCTTTTCCTGTACAAAGGAGACAACTGCACCTCTGGATCCTCTCTTAATAAAAATCTTCTTCATTGCATTTTTTGTCTTGCTGTCCAGCACCCCGTTCGCCGTAAGTTTTGCATACTTATCTTTGTTAATAGCTTTCTGCAATTTAAGCACAGAGGCTTTTTTTGCAGAAAAGGCAGTTGCTGTTGATGGTATCGTCAGCACCTGCCCTTTAAAAATCGTATATTTACTGATTGATTTTTTCTTTTTCCTTTCTCTCTTCACTCTGGTATCAATTAATTTTTTATTAGCTTTATAAATAACTTTATATTTGGTCCCGTCTTTATAAAACTTCTTTGCGACTCCATGGAGCGTTTCTTTGTTTCTCTTTACTTTATACTTCTTAGTTCCCTTTTTTGAAGATCTTTTCTTAGCCTTTACCTTCAGGTCAACCGCCTCCACAAGAGACAGGGTATATTTATAATCTCCCAACGACGTGAGTACATAACTGAAGCTGTCAATATATACCTGTTCATTCACCGATGTCCCACTGATAATAAGCTTGAGTTTTTTATGCTGTTTCCTCCAGTACTCCATTATATTGATATAATAGGATGGTGTTTTCAATGTTCCATGGATAAATGACATTTTTTCTCTTGAGCTGCCGGGAAATAATGCTGTCCATTTATAGGTACACAGATTTCTTCCCTTTGGCAGTTTTACCTCTCCCAAATCCAATATTTTATATTCCTGGAATCTTGCTGAACTGGAATACTCAATTTCTTCCGGAAGCATAGGGATTTTTATTTTTTTGTTCGCCTTATCTTTTAATTCAATGTCCATTTTTTCGTTTCCTTTCTGTTATTATGATACTGCCGGAATATTCTGATAAGCGCTTTCCAGCGCATCCGCAAGAATATTGC
>NZ_FR889190.1:109837-111818 GCF_000432215.1 Anaerostipes sp. CAG:276 | reverse complement strand
CTGACGGATGAGGTCGCAGAATGGCTGGAGAAGAAAATTATTGAATATCCAAACAAACCTACTTTGGTATTTACCCATCACCCGCCTTTTACTACCGGGCTGGCAGCGATGGATGAGGGGTTTGCACAGGCTGACCGGCTGGCCGCAATTTTAAAGAAACATAAAAATGTCCGTCTTTGCTGCGGCCATATGCACACCGGTATCTTTACTTCATGGCAGGGAGTGTCCTGTGTGACTTGTCCGCCGATCGCCATGCAGATGGAAGTAGACTTCAGGACAAAAGACGGACCGGATGTCACTCAGGAAGAACTGGCTGATCATTTCAAAGGGGGAGGAGACCGCTTCTTCCTTGGCAATCCCGGATATTTAATTCATGATCTGCAGAATGACATGGTAAATACCCATTATATGATCATCCCCACAGGCGCAGATTATTCCGGCCCCTGGCCATTTAAATATTATGAAGGAGAAGGCCATTAATCGTCTGAAAAAGGAGAATAAACTATGGGAGAGCAAAAATTAAGTCTTAGGAAAATTGCCGCAGTTACCCTGTTTGAAAGTGCCGTTCAATGGTATTGCTTTTTACTATACGGCACTGCTGCAGGAACTGTGTTTGCAAAAGTATTTTTCTCACAGTCCGGGGACGGCACTACCGCATTGATCCTTTCTTATATGTCCTTTGCCATCGGATACATAGCAGGACCATTTGGAGCAGTGTTTTTTGGACACATTGGTGACCGGAAGGGACGCAAAGTTACAATGTATGCCTCTTTATTAATGATGGGCATCTCAACATCTATTATCGGAATTTTGCCGTCGGCAGCAACGGCGGGCATTTGGGTCGTGGTCGTACTTCAGCTTATGCGACTGCTGCAGTGCTTTGGACGCGGAGGAACATGGGGCGGCGGTATCCTGATGGCTTTTGAAAATGTGCCGGAGAATAAGCGGGCTTTCTACGCAGCGATTCCGCAGATCGGCCTTCCGATAGGATTCGGATTATCCTCCATTTTAATTGCAGTACCGACGTTGGTACTGCCTGAAGAGATCTTTTTTAACTGGGGCTGGAGAATCCCGTTTTTGTCAGCAATCATATTGACACTGATTGTTGTCTATTTAAAAGGTATCACGATGGAGACGGAAGACTTCAAGAAAGCCCAGGCAAAATTAGAGGCTCAGGAAGCCGAGGGGAAGAAGCAGAAGGTAGGATTTATCCCTATGGTAAAAGGATATTGGAAAACGCTGCTTCTCGGATGCGGAACCCGCTGGGTAGACGGAACATTTTATAACATCTTTATTGTGTGGATTTTATCTTACTGTATCGGATGGCTCGGAATGCCGTTGATCCAGACTTATATCATTACTATCGTTGCATGTGTTTTCAAGATTCCATTTACACTGTTCGGCGGATGGTGTGCACAAAAGTTCGGTATGACCAGAACGTTTGTCATCGGAGGGCTGGCATCGGCGTTTCTCAGTATTCCGACATTAAAAGTCATTGAGCTGAGCGGCGGAAATCTGTTTGTTACCATCATGGGAGTTGTTCTCGGATGGAGCATTGCCTACAACTTAATCTGGGCAGTTATCAGCGGACTCTGGTCTTCTTATTTTGAAACAGAAGTGAGATACTCCGGCATTTCCTTTGTTTATCACGTGCCGAGTTTCCTGGTAGCCGGCCTTGTGCCGACCATCTGTACACTGCTGATCGACTATGGAAAAGGAGATACCATTTATGTAGGAATCTATTCCACCATTGTCGCTTTGATCAGTGTGGCCTGTGCCATTGCTTTAAAATACCGGCATGACCGGGGCATGAAATAAACTATGACATTTTCCACACGATTTCCGTTCGGCTCTTAGAATGCCTCACTCTAATCGTGTAGAAAATGGACGTAATGTCTGTTGGAGAAGGGCCTTGTCAAAAAAAGGTGCCACTTTTCGAAAACTATTTACCGCTATTGGAGGAGCGCATTTTAAAAGCGCA
>NZ_FR889190.1:98185-109767 GCF_000432215.1 Anaerostipes sp. CAG:276 | reverse complement strand
AATATGATTCACCAAAAAAGACACCTTGTGGTCACTGGATGAGTATTTCGACCTAAAGAGAGTAAAGATTATTCCTTGAACAAAAGAAGCTGTTCAAAGGTAACACCTGTCTCACCAGTTTATGCAAGTGTGTAACTGGTGAGACAGGTGTTTTTAATGATTCATTTCTTCCAGCATAATAGACTGGTGCAGATAACCCAGATTTTCTTTTAGGAACTTTACAAAGCTGTATCCTCCGGCCTGATATACATTGTGAAACTGTGCCCATACGAAAAGCAGTGTGGTTTCCATCGTGATGATTCTAATGAATTTATGAAAAGGATGTTTTTTGAACCGGCTTAACGTATGAGACTGAAACATAATATGCGGCAGTTCATCACGGAGCATCTGGGTGCAGATACTTTTTAACGCAGGGGAGTCTGTGCTCTTTGACAGGGCGTCATAATAGGTCAGGGCGATCATTTCAGCTGTTACAAGTATGGTGATCTCACATCTCAGTCCCCCTGCCTGCCTTAATTTCCGGAAGACTTTATCGGGAAAAGATGACTTGGCAGGTTTAATGTGGTGATGATCCATGAATTTTCTTAAATATGCGGAGTGCCAGTTTTCTTCTTTGATGAACCATAGCATAGCTTCCCGGTATTCAGGAGCACCATGTTGATGTATGTATGCTTCCACTGTGTTCATGAGATGTCTGCCGTCGGAGCCCTCGCCTTTTTGGAAAGCCCAGACGGAGGGAGTGATGAGCCTTCGTTCTGAATCTGTCAGAGGCAATTCTTTTGAAAAATCGATGTGGAGTCTTTGCTGGTCATTGGATTTAAAGTAGGAAATCCAGTCTTTATAGTTGTATTTATTCATTTTTGATTTTAATAGATTGATCATGTTGGGCTCCCTTTCATATGTTATATTTTGGATGTTAATTGTATTTTACCATATACAGCAGCAGTGTGAAAATCGATGTCTGGATACAAATATGATATACTCAAAGAAAAGTTTGAAATTATCTATTGACCCTCACGGGGCGTCATAGATTAAGTTGGATATATCAGGAACGGGAGGGCAACAGCTATGAGGACAGTAAAGGAAATATCAGAAGTAACAGGTATCAGCGTGCGCACGCTTCACTACTATGATGAGATCGGGCTATTAAAGCCGACGAGCAAGAGTGATGCGGGATACCGGCTTTATGACGATAAAGCGTTGGAAACTTTACAGCAAATCCTGTTTTTCCGTGAGTTTGATATTCCACTGAAGGAAATCAAAGCTGTTATAAAAAATCCGGCTCTTGAGAAAAATCAAATTTTGCAGGTACAGAGGAGAATGCTGGTTTCTAAGAAAGAACGAATGGAGCGCCTGATTGCCAGTATTGATGATATTTTGAAAGGAGATAATAAAATGGATTTTGCAGTTTTCAGTAAACCGGAAATAGAAGAAATGTTTGAAGCCATGCTGGATCATATGCCGGATGAAATGCGTCAAATGGCCATTAAAGAATTTGGCGGTGTAGAAGAGTGGAGGAAACATTACATTGAAGTATTGTCCTCAGAAAAAATGCAGAAGAGCTATGCAAAAGTAGTGGAGTGGTATGGCGGTAAAGATGAATACTTGTCTGTTGTGAAGAACCCTGTCAGCAAAGAAATTGCAGAAAGTTTTAATAAAAGAATAGAAGTGATATTGCAGAAGCTGATTGCTAAACGTGGTTGTCCTCTGGATTCCTTTGAGGTAAGAGAAATTGTCGGTGAGTACGGATTTGTAGTGAAACAGCTTAGTCAGATGAAGGAAGAGAGGGAGGGTATGCTTGCCACCGCACGCTTCTATCGGAATGAACCTTCAAAGTCTAAATTGGATGAAACGTATGGAGAGGGGGCGGCAGAATTTTTTGCTGAGGCGATTGAGGCTTTTTATGGAAGAAGTGATGAGCACTAAATTATTGATTGTTATATAGATAAAATAAGAACTGGATCTCACTATTAAGAAGTGGAATCTGGTTTTTATTTTTTGTAGTATTTTCGGAAACGGCAAAAATATTATAAATAATGATCAAGAAATAGATTTATTGCCGATAATGTGATATAATATTTATTAAATTAGTATTATTTTATTATACAAATTAACGGAGGAAATCAGATGCAATATCTTTCAGTGGCAGAGACAGCGGAAAAATGGAATATATCGGAGCGCAGCGTAAGAAATTACTGTGCCCAAGGCCGTGTGCATGGAGCATTTCTTACCGGAAAGACTTGGAGTATTCCAGAAAATGCAGAAAAGCCAGAACGTATTAATAAGAAAAAAGAAAAGCCGATAACACTATTAGATATTTTGCAGAGTGAGAAGAAAAATAAGTATTCCGGCGGTATTTATCATAAAACACAGATTGACTTGACATATAACTCAAACCATATCGAAGGCAGCCGCCTGACTCACGATCAGACAAGATATATTTTTGACACCAATACCATTGGTGTAGAAAATGAAGTCCTTAACGTGGATGATGTGATTGAAACGGCAAATCATTTCCGATGCATCGACATGATCATCGACAATGCGAAAGCGACACTGACTGAGAAATTTATCAAAGATCTTCACTTGATTCTAAAAAACGGAACGAGTGATTCCAGAAAAGATTGGTTTTCCGTTGGAGAATATAAAAAGATGCCAAACGAAGTCGGCGGCATGGTTACTGCACTTCCTGAAGAAGTTGCCGATAGAATGAAAGCGCTGCTTACAGAATACAACAACAAGGAAGAAAAGACTTTGGAGGATATTCTAGATTTTTATGTTAAATTTGAAAGAATTCATCCGTTTCAAGATGGCAACGGACGTGTCGGCAGATTGATTATGTTTAAGGAATGCCTGAAATATAATATCGTTCCATTTATCATCGAAGACCAATTGAAGATGTTTTATTATCGTGGACTGAAGGAATGGAAAAATGAAAAAGGGTATTTGAAAGATACATGTCTGACAGCACAGGATAGATATAAATCTTATTTGGATTATTTTTGGATTGGATATTAAATGTTACTTGCGGAGAAGCGGAGGGAAATAAATGAGTGTTGAACAAGCGCAGAGAGTTGTAAATCAATTTAATAAAGAAATTGCTGATTTAGAAAAAAAGATGGCTGATTTAGTAAAAAAAGAAGCTGATAAGACAAAAAGAATTGGAGATATACAACGAAGTATCACAAAGAATACATCAGCCACTTCTCTAAGGTCAAAAGATAGGCAAATCGAGAGATATCAAAAGGATTTATCTAGAGTTCTCTCTGATAAAGCTGATATTAACAAAAAAATAGCTGATAAAAGAATGCGTTTGGCTGACGCAACAGTAAAATTGCAAAAAGAAGAAACTACGCATGCTAAGTCTTTAGCTAAACAGCAAGAAAAGGGATACATCACTTATCAAAAGCAAATTTCAGATTTAACTAAGCAGATAAAAGCACAGGAAAACCTTGTTTCATCAAAAGAGAACCTTTTTGATTCGAGTGGTGCTGAGGAATACGATGTTTTTGTTTCTCATGCAACAGAAGATAAAAGCAGTTTTTGTGATGAATTTGTACAAGTTCTTAAAGATAAATACGAATTAAACGTTTGGTATGATAGTGTTTCTTTACAATGGGGAGACAGCATTAGAACAGAGATTGACAAAGGTCTTAAAAAATCTAAATTCGGCGTTGTTATTTTGTCAAGAAGTTATATAAAAAAATATTGGACAAACTATGAACTTGAAGGTCTTTTCCAAAGAGAGTCAAATGGTGGAAAACTAATCCTTCCAATATGGCATGATATTACTAAGAAAGAGGTTCAAGACTTCAGCCCGTCACTAGCTGGAAAAATGGCTATGAATACCGCTATAATGACAGCGGATGAAATTGCCGAAAAATTAAATCAACTCTTTGAGGCTTCTCAAAGAGAATAAGGATGACTTTTTGAAGGTTCAGATTACTGTTGAATTTTAGGCAATTTACAATTTCTGGACTTTTAAGACGAATGTTGATGCCAGTGATCATAGAAAAGAAAGAATATCTCTTTTTACCATGGATTTTCATATCATGCAGATGATAGGGTCCTGTAATGCCTGTGCACGGAGGAAGCTTTGTCTAATTGGCTGAGAAATTTTTACGCATGAGTGCCTCATTTCTACAATGGATAGGAGCTACTAAAAATGATACGCTATATGGAAAGGAAGTGTAAGGCTAAAATCAGCATAGAGGTGGAAGTTACTTTTTCATTCAAGGGTACTATTTATCTGCTCTGGAAACAGTAGCACTTCGAGATTCTATATGTTATACTAAACATCGAAAATTTGTTAAGAAACTGAGGAAAATAATTATGAAGTTACAACAAGTACTAAGCTATGTCCGCCGGGCCGTGGACGACTATCAGATGATACAGGAAGGGGACAAGATCGCAGTCGGCATTTCTGGCGGCAAGGACAGTCTGACCATGCTCTATGCCCTTGCACAGTTACGCATTTTTTACCCGAACAAATTTGAAATCCATGGAATTACCGTAGATCTTGGATTCGGAAACTTTGACATATCTCAAGTAGAAAAACTATGTGAAGAATTAAAAGTACCATATACTATTGTAAAAACAGAAATCGCAGATGTGGTTTTTGAGCGCAGGAAGGAAACAAACCCGTGTTCTCTTTGTGCTAAGATGAGAAAGGGTGCATTGAATGAAAAGATAAAAGAGCTGGGATGCAATAAAGTTGCCTATGCCCACCACAAAGATGATCTGGTGGAGACATTTTTGATGTCCATGCTGTTTGAAGGGAGGCTTCATTGTTTTTCACCGGTGACATACCTGGACCGGATGGATCTTAAAGTCATTCGGCCTTTGATGTACATGGATGAAGCAGATGTGATTGGATTTAAGAATAAGATGAACCTTCCGGTGGAAAAGAGTCCTTGTCCGATGGACGGCTATACAAAGAGACAGTATGCAAAAGAGACCTTAAAAAAATTGGATGAAGACCATCCGGGATCGAAAGATCATATGTTTCGGGCTATGATCCATGGAAATCTTGAAGGATGGCCTGAAAGACAGGAACGAAAAAGATAACATACAAAAGCAACCAATGAAAAAACAAGATGCCTATCAAAATTATTTTTTGACAGAGATCTTGTTTTTTTGATTTTAACAATAATTTGAGTTTGTACCACAACAAGAATGAAGCAGCTGCAGTAAAAAATATATCAGGAGAGTAAAATGATGATCTCTATATCTATACGCAAAATACTAATTTAAATTATAGATATAGGGGAAAAGCTCTTTATTCTACTGTCAGGATCATTTTCTGGCATGGATAATCAAATACTGTGAGCAATTCATCATCTTTGAATCCGCAGGCATGATAACAATTTCGTGCCGCAATTCCTTTCTTATCTTCAGATGTAAATGTCACCACCTGAATTTGATCTCCAGGTTTAAAAGCCAGGATCATTTTTTTAATAAGTTTTTTTGCTGCACCTAGCTTTCTGTAGTCAGGATGTGTGGCCAGGAACTGTAATTCCTTTTCCGTCCTTGAAAATAATAATAAGCAGGTGATTTCTCCTTTATCATTCATTGCCGCAAGGGCTTCTTTGTTTTCGATGCAGTATTTTAGAGCTTTCCTGAATTCTTCCTCCTTGTAGCCAGCAAAATCTGTTTTGACAATTTCGACAAATTTCATACAAGACTCTATATCATTTTTTTTGACCAAATTTATTTCCATATTTCTACTCGCCCTTTCGCTTTCACCATACTTTTATTCCATCATACAAAAAAATCTGAGTAAATTCAATTAATACTTGCACTCTTCGATAGAATCCGATAAAATACTTCTAGCGGGGTATGGCTCAGTTTGGTTAGAGCGCACGGCTGGGGGCCGTGAGGTCGCAGGTTCGAATCCTGTTACCCCGACTTTTTAATATTTTTTAACGAGAGCCGGCAGGCTTTGGCCAAGGGATTATCTGACGGATATAAAATCACTGATTGTGATTTCCGTTGGATATTTTTTCTTTTGATGAAGAGAGGGGAAATTAGAAATGGAGTATATAATAGATGCCTGCAGCGGAAAAAGTATGAATGTATCGGCAGGACAAAAAGTAACGATTATTGATCTTGAAGGCGGACAAGTCGTTGATTTTTTTGCAGAACATAAAGAAAATTCAGAGGAATTTCTATCCACCGGAGTCACAATAGATTGTAATGAATCTTTACGTCTATCGGTCGGAAATCATATTTATTCAAATCTTTATCACCCGATGTTTGAAGTGCTTTATGATGAGGTTGGCGAGCATGATCTGCTTCACCCATGCTGCCGCCCCGAGATGTACGATTTCTTTTATCATAATGGAGAATGACATTCAAATTGTTTAGATCATATTAATCACAGTCTGGATGAGAAAAGACCAATCATTCATCCGGTAAATATTTTTATGTATACGAAAATTAGTGCGGGTGGTTCTATTTCGGTCAGAAAGCCCCTGTCAAAGGCGGGGAACAAGATAATTCTAAGAGCTGAAATGGATATGCGTCTGGGCATTGCCGCCTGTAGTGTATCTGAGAGTGAGTGCAATAACGGAAAATGTACTCCAGTTAAAATTCTTATTGAAGACTGATGAATCAAATTTGATAATACGGATAAAGAAAGAACCGGGAATAAGTGACTCCCGGTTCTTTCTTTATAAATCATCTTTACTTCTCTTCTTCTTTTTCCACCTGGCGGATTTCTTTTGTCTCTATTTCTTTCCGTATCGCACAAATAAAGTCGTCTAAGGACATCTGTCCTTCGTCTCCCTTGAATCTGCTTCTCACGGAAACTGCCTGGTTCTCTTCTTCTTTTCCGCCCACAACCAGCATATATGGAATCTTATGAAGCTGTGCCTCACGGATCTTGTAGCCCATTTTTTCGGCTCTTGTATCAATCTCTGCTCGGATGCCGGCAGCTTTTAACGCATCGAGTACTTTTGTTCCGTACTCTAAATGCTTATCAGAAATCGGAATGACTTTTACCTGCACCGGTGCCAGCCAGGTTGGAAAAGCCCCGGCGAAATGTTCGATCAGGATTCCGATAAACCGCTCGATAGAACCAAATGCTACCCGATGGATCATGATCGGACGGTGCTTCTCTCCGTCTGCTCCTGTGTAATGAAGGTCAAATCTCAGCGGAAGCTGGAAGTCTAACTGAATGGTTCCGCACTGCCATGTCCTTCCGATGGAATCCTCCAGATGGAAGTCGATTTTCGGCCCGTAGAATGCTCCGTCGCCTTCGTTGACAACATAGTCAAGGCCAAGGTCATCCAGTGCACTTCTCAAAGAATCTGTTGCCATCTCCCAGTCTTCATCACTTCCCATGCTGTCTTCCGGACGGGTTGACAGTTCTACGTGATATTTAAATCCAAACAGGCTGTAAACCTGATCGATCAGTGCTGCAACACCTTTGATCTCGTCTTTGATCTGCTCCGGCATCATAAAGATATGGGCATCATCCTGTGTAAAGCAGCGGACACGCATCAGTCCGTGGAGCTGTCCGGATTTTTCATGACGGTGGACTAAACCGAGTTCACCCATACGAAGGGGCAGGTCACGGTAAGAGCGCGGCTCTGACTGGTATACTAAAACGCCGCCCGGACAGTTCATCGGTTTGATCGCAAAATCTTCTTCGTCGATCACAGTAGTATACATATTTTCCTGATAGTGATCCCAGTGGCCGGATGTCTCCCACAGATGCCTGCTCAGCATGATCGGGCTTGAAATTTCAACATAGCCGGCTTTGTTATGGATCTCTCTCCAGTAATCCAGTAAAGTATTTTTAAGAACCATCCCATTCGGCAGGAAGAACGGGAACCCTGGTCCTTCATCTCTCATCATAAAGAGTCCCAGTTCTTTTCCAAGCTTTCTGTGGTCACGTTTTTTGGCCTCTTCCATCATGGTCAGGTAATCTTTCAGCTCTGCTTTCTTTGCAAAAGCAGTTCCATAGATCCTGGTGAGCATCTGGTTCTTTTCGTTACCGCGCCAGTAAGCACCGGCAAGGCTTGTCAGTTTAAACGCTTTTACCGGTTTTGTTGTCATAAGATGAGGTCCGGCACACAGGTCAATGAACTCTCCCTGCTGATAAAAACTGATCACTGAATCCTCCGGGAGGTCTTCAATCAGTTCTACCTTATATGGTTCATTTTGCTCTTTCATAAAAGCAATGGCTTCTTCTCTCGGTTTTGTAAAGCAGGTGATTTGAAGTCCTTCTTTCACGATCTTCTTCATCTCTGCTTCAATTTTTTCCAGGTCATCCTGTGTAAAAGGAGTATCCTTTTCCATATCATAATAAAATCCGTTGTCAATGGAAGGGCCGATGGCAAGCTTCGTCTCCGGATACAGGCGTTTGACTGCTTGAGCTAAAATATGGGATGCCGTATGACGGAAAGCATGTCTTCCGCCCTCTGAATCGAAGGTGAGAATGTTCAGTTCACAGTCATCTTCGAGGATTGTCCTTAAATCTACCACTTCTCCGTTCACTTCGCCTGCACATGCTGCTCTTGCAAGTCCTTCGCTGATGTCTTTGGCAATGTCAATGACAGACATACTCTGGCTGTATTCTTTCACAGAACCATCTTTTAAAGTAATTTTCATCTTTTTTTCCTTTCTTACTAAAATAAAAAAGTCCCATGGAAAATTTCCATGGGACGAGTTATCGCGGTTCCACCCTGGTTGCCTTTCTGTGAATGATACAGAAGGCCGCTTATATGGCGGTAACGGTGCCGACCGGGCTGGTTTGCAGCCGCTCAGAGGTGGTCTTCATCTGCTTTGGCTTAGAACACTCACACCATATGTGTCCCTCTCTGAAAGTTTTCACAGACTACTCTTCTCTTCAGCGCTTTTTCTTATTTCTAAAATATTATAACACCGATGAATTTTGAAATCAATCCTCAATTTGCCTGGATATGATCTTCTGTGTGGGAATAATCGGTAATTCCTTTTCCTGCGTTTGGATGCTTTGAGGAATAAATCTGATCTGTCAAAAAAGTCCCCAGCAGCAGTATACAAAGGATGACCAGCAGTTTAGGCTTCAGCTTTTGGATCTGATTATCAATGATTGGGGCAAGGAAATAGACGATTGCTATGCCTCCAAGTCCAAAAACAAGCAGTCCTTCCGCACAGACTCTTCCCTGGATATTCAGAAAATATCCGCTGTAGTCCCACCATTTTTGTCCATGATGTACGGTTTCGAGAAAAACAGAAGTAAAATATTCCACACATCCGCACAGCACAACTGCAGAAAAGAATTCAGCAACAGGCCGGCTTCGCATTTTATGTAAGAGCGTAAGGATCAGAATACTGCCGACACCATAGATTGGAAGCCAGGGACCGTGAAGTACGCCCCGGTTTACAAAGGTACCATCAGAGATTAAATGCAGGCTTACCTCCCATACCCATCCGATAAATGACAGGATAAAATAAATCATGATCAGAGACCAGATGGTATAATTGCGCATATAATGCAGCGTCTGAATCTTTCTGCGCTTTGTATGTTCAGGGAAATTGCTTAGTCTTCCGGGATATGAAATTTTTTGAACAGCGCCGGCAAGATCCTGGAGCCTGATCTGCTCTGACTGATATTGTTCATATTGTTGATACGCATTGGAATTGACCAGAATTACGCCGAAATAGTCAGATAAAAATCTGCCGATTCCTGTGCGGCTGTCTTTGAAGTTCCTGGTTTGTTTCAAAACAGGGATCACGTCTCCATATGCCTGCTCGATTTCTCTTTCTCCTGCAGTTTCAAAGAGATAACGGTCATTTAATAAGTCTGCATGTTTTATCTGCCGGTCTTTGGCTTCTTTTCTGAGCTGTGTGTAATACTCGCAGAATACTGCAGTTTTATATGGGCTGGAGTATAAGACTGCACTGATGCCAAGGGTCATAAGTTCGAGGATGTTCCATCCGAAAAAAGACAGTTCAAATACAAAACACTGCCATTTGTGTCCTCTCATCATATTTCTTGAAAGGGAAATAGCCTCCCTGGAACCGATGCCCGGGTTTTCCGCAACAATATAAGGTACCAGATAATAAGAATATTTCTTGATCGGACCGCCGATGACCGTTAATCCCCATAAAATCTGATAGACAGCCATGAGAAGCATCGTTTTTGCGGCCTGTGCCCACTTCCTGACCCTTAGCAGATAAAGAAAACGATGGGCTGGAATCTGACTGTAAATGCGCCCCTCCAGAAAGATTCTTCTGGATATGACGGAATATGTATTTACGATAAATACCCAGAAGAAACACACGATGAGGATACTGAGGATCAAAAGGACTGCCAGTGCAGCGTCTGTAGAGCCAAGGAAGGAATTTAACCCGGAAACTAAGGTTACAACAATGGATCCGGAAGTTACAGCGTTAAATGCCTCGGCAAAAACACCCCGGCTCCGGCCAAATGCCGGATTTCCGTGTTTGGCAGCCTTTACTTCTTCTTTTTTTATTTTTTCTGATTTCTTTCTTGCCTTTTTTGTACCGCCTGTAAACAAGTCTTCTGTAACATCGATGATCCCTTTTTGCACTGTTACGGTACCGGATGGGGAAACTTGTTCTGAAGTGGGAGAATAGGTTTTGACAAACTTAAGAGAGCCGGTGAACTCGGTGCCCAAAAATGCGGCAATCAGGCAGACGGCAAGAAACATGATATAATGCTTTTTTAATGACTGTCTGCCCAGCTGCTTCATTTCTTTTCTTGAAAGCATGGTTTTCTCCTTTGTATTCAAAGCTGTATTACACAGGCCTGTTGATTGAGAGGATTTCTTTTTTGATAATCAAAGAGAAGGAGTGTGTCTTTCCTGCATCCGCTGCCATAAACATCATACCGGAATTTCTCAATGTGGGCCATCTTGCGCATATTCTTTTTCGCATACGCGGATAAAGATGGATTTTTGGACAGTACTTCATCATAGAGATCATACAGCTCCTCTTTCCCCACAGAATAATCCCCGGCAAATCCGGGCCGGTTTTTCACATTTTCCCGCAAGTACAGATCAAAGGTTAAGTATTCCTCATAAAAAGATTTTTTTTCTTTGATGCCGGGCAGTCCTGAAATAAATTCATCCAAAATTTCATATCTGGAAATACGGGAATGCTTTCTCTTGTGATAGCCGTTTTGTAAATAGAATTCCCCGAGACTTTGGTACATATCAAAAGGTGTGGAAAATTCGTGTTCCAGCTGTCTCATCGTATAAGTGAACTGACCGCTGTTATAGTAAGTTTCCACCATACTCTCAACAGACTTCAGCGTAAGAACGTCTTCGTAAGAGAGCCATTTTGTATAGAGAACCTCATAGGGAGGAGTGCTCTTATATACAAGTCCATAGGAATCCTTCTGCTGCTCCATAAAAGATCCTTTCAGCACTTTTAAAAATCCAAGCTGCAGCTGTTCCGGCCTTACTCTGTATACGTCGTTAAAAGAATCCCTGAAACTTTTGAGATCTTCAAACGGAAGACCCGCGATCAGGTCCAGGTGCTGATGGATATTTTGTCCATGGTTGATCCTCTCTGCAATGGCGGATACTTTGGCAAAATCCATTTTCCTGCAGATCTCGGATATCGTT
>NZ_FR889190.1:92966-98138 GCF_000432215.1 Anaerostipes sp. CAG:276 | reverse complement strand
AATTTCCAGCTGGATCAGGCCGGGACGCATGCCGGATATCAGATCTAATTCTTCCGCTGATAAAAGATCGGCGGCCACCTCAAAGTGGAAATTGGTGATGCCGTTGTCGTGATCCTTTATATAATTCCATATGGCCGCGGCATGTCTGTGGTTACAGTTGAACGTCCTGTCTACGAATTTTACCTGGGGAACCCTGTGGTTAAGAAAAAACTGCAGTTCTTCTGTTACGAGAGACAGATCCCTAAAACGCAGGCACTTGTCAATGGATGAAAGGCAGTAGCTGCAGGAAAAAGGACAGCCCCGGCTGGATTCATAGTAAATGATCTTATTCTGAAAATCTTCCAGATGGTGGTAGACAAAGGGGACCATGCTTAAATCCATGACAGGCCGCCATGGATTTTCTGTAATCTGATCCCGATGTCGGTAAGTAATGCCTTGAATCTGAGAGAGATCTTCTGTCTTGCCGTGATAATGGTCAAGCAGCTCCAAAAATGTTTCTTCTCCTTCTCCCCTCATGATTCCTGTAACCTCGGGAAATTTCAGGAGAACTTGTTTTGCATCATAAGAGACTTCCGGCCCTCCCAGCCAGATGGGCAGGGAAGGGAACAGTTTTTTTATCTCGCGGAGGATTCGTTCCACATATTCGATATTCCAAATATAACAGGAGAAACAAAGAAGATCCGGTTTTTGTTTGTACAGATCCATCAAAATATCGTCTGTCTGCTGGTTGATCGTATATTCTGCGACAGTGATTTCGTCCTGATAGGGTTTTGCAAAAGCTCTCAGGCAGTACACTGCCAGATTGGAGTGGATGTATTTTGCATTAATTGAAGTAAGTATAACGTTCATGATTTCTCCTGTGTTTTAAAAAATCTCAGAGCCAAACGGCATCAGAGCCAGTTTTGCGATCTTAAAATGCTGAAGCCCGAAAGGAATGCCTACAATGGTTACACACAATAAGGCTCCCATAAGGGCAGAGCCTGCGGCCATGGGAAGTCCCGTGACGATCAGCCAGATAATATTCAGAAGCATGGAACCGGCGCCGCCGCCGTAACGTACTTCTTTTCCGAAGGGCCAGAAGCTTAGGGAAGCGAATTTAAAACACTGAAGTCCTACCGGTATTCCTACAATCGTAATGCACCAGAGGCAGCCGGCAGCGCACCAGCCCAGTCCGCTTACAAAGCCTCCGCAGATAAACCATAATATATTTCCAAAACAGCCCATAGTTTTTTCCTCCTATTCCTGTGTTCTTTTGCTCTTGAAGTAGATAAAATCATCGATTGCACCGAGGATATCCTGAAAGTCTTCTCTCGGAGCCAATTCTATATATTTTTTCAGAAGCTCCCGTTCATTTTTCTTATAGGGGCCGTAAAAAATATCAAAAAGATTATGGCCCCTCAGATAAATTTTGATCTGTTCCATATGTTGTCTGATATCCTCAGACGATGTCAAAGTTCTTCCGAGTATTTCTGTCAAATGCCTGCCGCTCTGCAGGCGATGAAGATATTCCTGCCATTTGTCAAACAAAATCTCATAGAACTCTTCCTCTGTCTTTAGAAGGTTTAATTTTACCATAACCTTTGGGTTCAGGAAATAGTTTTCAAAGGAATAATACTTTAGGATCAGGACGTTTTTTCTGGTGACCTTCGGCAGAGGGTCCGCATCGGAGAAACTCCGCTCATCATAGTATCTGCAGAGCTGTTTTCCGAGGATATCCGGGTCCTTTCCGTCGCTGTCCCGTATCATCAGGAACTGGTTCTTCAGATATATCTGATTCATATACTTTAAGTTGGCATAAGTCTTAATATTCGTACAGCTGTTGGTGGTAATGATGGCGATCCGCTTTAAACGGCCATCTTCATCACAGACTTCCGAATAATACCGTTCAAGCAAAAGAGGAAGACGGCTTTTGTCCTGTTTCCCCTCCACGATAAAAACAAAATTCACATCCATCAAGTCTGCCGCTGTATAGCCAAGGTCATTTAAGATTCCGCCGATATCTGTCTTATCCCGCACAATGGAATACGCATTTTTGTCCAGCTGGATCTGACGAATCTGCCGGCTGTTAAAGTTAAAGATCAGGTGCGGTGCATGGGTGGTAAACATGACCTGATTTTTTTCCGAAAGTTTATACAGCAGATCTCCTGCCGTTTTCTGGAGTTCCGGATGCAGATAGATTTCAGGAACCTCCATCATGATGATACATGGAATACTCGCGGACTCTTCCACATAGGCCTCCAGAAGGGACAAAATATAGATGCTGCGGATGCCTTTTCCCTGCTGCTCTACGGTTCTGGAGGCCTGATGTTCGGGACTGTAAATCATAGAATGAACCTTCAGGAGAGAATTCATATCATAATTCATATAGTAAAATACGTCACCCACTCCGCCGTTTTTGCGAAAGCTTGTGTTGACCTTTTCCACAAAACGATCCAGGTTCAGGTGGTACAGTTTATATTCGAATAATTTGGAAGCCTCAAAGGCATTCAATTCTTCCGGCATTTTTTGATTGATCAGGCCGATGCACTGAAAACAGTGGGTGCACTTTTTTTTCCTGTCAAAGAGGCAGCAGTCGGAGCGCATCTGAGTCAGCAGCCGGTCTTCCTGGCTGATAAACAGATCCTCCTGGATCTGGGAAATATCCCGTTCCGTGTCAATATAATAAATTTTGGGAAACACCTTTGGAATATAGGGATTATTTTTCTGAAATCCGTCCTGATATAAGATCCTGCCGTTTCTGTTGGCGATAAAAGAGAACGTAAGGCACCCGTCCTGAAACGAAGGAAGCCGTTCTTTAAATCTTTTTTCCCAGACATCGTAGCGCTTATATTGGCTCACAATGCCCTCGGAATGGAGGACTTTCAAATCTTCCCGGGTAATGGAGAGTGTGATCCCTATCTCGATATTTTGTCCGGATGGATGAAAATCGTCTTCGGTGATTTGATACTGTCCTCCCACTGCTCTGACTGCATCTAAAACAGAACTTTTGCCGGCATTATTTTTACCCACGAGAATCAGAGCATTTTCAACATCAGTCAAATGCATAGTCTTGATGGATTTAAAGTTATGAATATAAAGGCTGGTTATCTGCATTGAAAGCTTCTCCGATCATATAGATATATACTATTTTATCACATTTCCGGATTTGGCAGTACTTCTTCTTCAATGCTGTCTGAAAGTTCTTTCATATCGGTGATGAGTGCAATGCGAAACATTTTTATTTTACGGTAAATCCTTCCTAGTCTCCCTTGATAAAATGGTAAAATGTTGGCAGATAATAAAGCCCTGCGGCGATCATCATGCCTCCGCACAGCATCATCAGAATTAGCTGCAGGAGCCTGGGCATATGAGGGAACAAAAGGAAAAAGGCCAGGCACCAGTAAGTGATCATAGTAGATGCTTTTCCGATAAAGGCGGCACCGTCAAGCTTTTTGCCATGAAATCGCATGGAGATAAGATTTCCTGCCAGCATATACAGTTCTTTTACCGCAAATACTGCAAACAGGTATTGGATTCCCGGAATTGTTCGAATCAAGCAGAAGATCACGGCACCGAGCGTGAGTTTATCCGCAACAGGATCCAGGGCTTTTCCCAGCTGGGTCACCTGATGAAGCTTCCTTGCTGCGATCCCGTCAAAAAAGTCGGTGATGCCGGATAAAATAAGTATGAACAATGCACGGCAGGTATCTGTCACAGACTGCGCATTTAAATAAATATACATAAAAATCGGGATCAGCAGAATACGAAAATATCCCATCAGGTTTGGTATTGTAAAGAGTTCTTTTGTACGGATTGTCATACAGTATCTCTCCTTCCGTTTTTATTTTAACATACTGCCATAAATTTGTAAGGCTTTAGGCAGAAGACAGTTTATGATATAATGGACTCCAGAAAGCTGATACGGAAAGGAGCCATTTTACAGAATGAAACCTCAATCTTACTATGATGAACTGAGCATGCAGCAGACATTGAAATTAAGAGAATTGATCCGGACTCTGCCGCCTTTTGCAAAACAATTTTTCCGCGCCATAGATACGACGACTCAGGTGCGCACACGGATCGCATATGCATATGACTTAAGAGTCTTTTTTCATTTTTTAATGGATGAGAATCCGGTGTATAAGAATTATACTGTTATAGATTTTAAACCGGCGGATCTTGACAGGATTGAGTCTGTAGACCTAGAAGAATATATGGAATATTTAAAGACTTATGTCTCCGATGATAAACGGATGCAGAACACAGAAAGGGGAATCTTCCGCAAGATGTCTTCCCTGCGGACATTTTATGCATACTATTATAAGCGTCAGCTCATAAAAACTAATCCGACTCTGCTCGTCGATATGCCGAGGATTCATGAAAAAGAGATCATTCGGCTGGAAGCCGATGAAGTCGCCTCACTGCTGGATTTTATCGAGAAGGGCGGAGATAATTTAACCGGACAGAAACGAATGTATTATGAGAAAACTAAAGAGAGGGATCTGGCCATCATTACTCTTCTTTTAGGCACAGGGATCCGTGTGTCGGAACTGGTGGGCCTTGATATGAATGACGTGGATTTTAAAAATAATGGTCTTCACCTGATCCGGAAAGGCCGGAAAGAAATGACGGTCTATTTCGGTGATGAGGTATCCGATGCCCTGCTCCAGTACATAGAAGGTTCCAGGAGCAAAATCATCCCGCGGGAAGGACATGAGAATGCCCTCTTTTATTCCATGCAGAGAAAACGAATCGGAGTTCAGGCAGTTCAGAATCTGGTGAAGAAATATGCCAGACAAGTAACTCCGCTGAAAAAAATTACTCCGCATAAGCTGCGGAGTACTTATGGAACTGCTCTTTACGAGGAGACAGATGATATTTATCTGGTTGCGGAAGTTCTGGGCCATAACGATGTAAATACAACGAGAAAACACTATTCTGCCATGTCTGATACAAAGCGGAGACAGGCAGCAAAAAAAGTGACTCTCAGAGAGAAATAAATTTTCAGGAATGCCTCTTTTTTGCTGCTTCTTCTGCCAGAGTCTGATAGAGAAGTTCAGGATCGATGGGCTTAGCAAGGTGTCTGTTCATACCGGCCTCATCTGACTTCATGACGTCCTCGCGGAATGCATTGGCAGTCATAGCAATGATAGGGATGGTTTTTCCGTGCTTTTGGCCGGAATTCCGTATGAT
>NZ_FR889190.1:72862-92919 GCF_000432215.1 Anaerostipes sp. CAG:276 | reverse complement strand
AGCCATCCATGACCGGCATCTGTACATCCATCAGGATAAGGTCATAGGCTTCCCCGTTTTCTAAGAATTTTTTTACTGCTTCTTCCCCGTTTTTTGCACAGTCTGCCGTGATACCTGCCATACGAAGGAGCTCTACTGCAATCTCACGGTTGAGTTCATTATCCTCTGCAAGCAGGACCCGGCATTCGGCTAATTCAGGGTGCTGTGTCATTTCACCCGGCGTGCGCACCGTTTTCCCGATGCCCGTTACAGAGAGAAGAGAATTATATAAGGAAGACGCAAAAACAGGTTTTGCCAGAAAAGAGTCTGCTCCTGCATTAAGCGCACTTTCTTCAATGGACATCCAGTCATACGCAGTTATAATGATGATTGTTGTATCAGGGCCTGCGATATTTCTCACACGTTTTGTCACCTCTATACCGTTGATATCCGGCAATTTCCAATCGATCAGACAGACGTCGTAGTCCTTCTCTCTGTTGTGTGCATCCTGAACCTTTCTCACACAGTCGTTTCCGCTCAGCACCCAGTCTGATATAATCCCCATATTTTTCAGCAATAGAGATGTATGGATGCAGCTGTCCCGGTCATCATCTGCTATGAGTACCTTCAGCGATTCTATCATATGCTGTTTTTTTGGAATTACGGATCTCTGGTCTGCCGGCTTATCAAACTCAAGTTCCACTGTGAATGTTGTTCCTTTTCCGGGCTTGCTTTTGACAGAGATTGTTCCGCCCATCAGTGTTACGAGATTTTTGGTGATGGACATGCCAAGTCCGGTGCCTCCGTACTTCTGACTCGTTGAAGCGTCTTCCTGCTCAAAAGGATGAAATAAGTTTGATATAAATTCATCAGCCATTCCGATGCCGGTATCACTGACAGTAAAACGCAGGCAGACAGTATCGGAATTTTTTTTGATCTGCCGGATTTCCATCCGGATACTTCCGCCCTCAGGAGTAAACTTCAGTGCATTGGATAAAAGATTTAAAAGAATCTGGTTCAGCCGAAGGGAATCTCCTACCAAGGATGTATCCGTCAGATCTGCCAGCGGTACTGTAAAGACAAGACCTTTGTCAGAAGCCTGGGGATATACAATGGAAGATACAGACTCCACCACAGTTTCAAGCTGAAACGGTTCATGAGCAATCTTCATTTTTCCTTCTGAAATTTTAGACATATCCAATATATCATTGATCAGCGTCATCAGATGTTTGGAGGAGTAGCCGATCTTTTCAAGGCAGTCTGAGACACGCTGACGATCATCTATGTATGCTGCTGCGATGGTTGTCATACCAATAATGGCATTCATGGGAGTGCGGATTTCGTGGCTCATTCTAGATAGAAATTCCGTTTTTGCCTTGTTGGCCTGTTCGGCAACGGTCAGGGCATCTTTTAATGCCGCGGCCTGTTCCGTCAGTTTTCTCTGAATCTCCCGAAGTTCCGTTACGTCCGTAATATCAGTAAAAACTGCCAGATAAACGGGACATCCGTCCTGCCATTCTATGCATGAAGCATTCACTTGAAGCCATAAGGTTTGTTCTTTAAGGATTTTTACATTCATCAGAAAATGCAGCGGTTTTCCCTCCAGTATCCTGTCTTTTTGCTCAAGCAGTGTATCCATATTGCTGTGTATATTTCTCTGACTCAGGCTGCTGCCGCTGCCCACCGCATCATTTCCGAAATACTCCATGAAGCGGTCGTTTCCCTCCAGCGCCTGGAAATTAAATTCCTGATCAATCCGGTACTTTGCCACAAATCCCGGAATATTTTCATAGGTAACGGATTGTTCCTTTTGTGCTCTGATTAAATCATCAATATTTGTGAGGACTGAATATGCTACCTGATGTCCGTTAATATACTCATCAGAAAACTGAGCCGAAAATTGCACCCAGACATAATTTCCGTCTTTCCGCCTGATCCGGGAAACCATATGATATCCGTTTTGTCCGGAACTGACTGCATTTAACACGGTTTCAGAAAGTTTTTCCCATTCTTTTTGGCTGTCATGGTATTGGTAATACAGATCGGGACGGTTGTGGAATGCCGCTTCATACTCATCTTTAGGCCATCCGATCAGTTCATAATAAAAATCATTTGCCCAGATCAGAGTAAAGCGGTCATCCAGCATATGCTTACTTACACTGACGCCCAGCAGACGCATTAACGTATCATATTCATAACCGGCAGACATTTCATAATTGTCCGGCACAGTGCATTCTTTTTCATGTTCTTCCATATCTGCATTCCTCCGAAACTATGTTCTCTCATGTAGTTTCTGCTAAACGTGAAAGAACTCTAACCTTGTTCATAACCACTTCTTTTATATTATACCGCAAAAATGAAAAAACTCAACTCATCTATGGAAAGTAATATGATAAAATGCTAAAATGACATCTGTGGAGGTGGCCGATCATTGCAGAATAAACAACACTTTTCTAATTTAATCTATGAATATTTTTTTCTCCGGATTCGGTTTCAATATTACGAGTGCGGGGATACACTGCCGTCCATTGATACGCTGTGCGATGAGTTCAGTGTATCCTCACAGACTGTTAAATCTGCTCTCAGGCGTCTGCGTTCAGAAGGTTATATTTCAATGCATAACGGCAGACCTACAACCGTGATTTTCCGCCAGACCGGAGAAGATCTTTCAGACTTTATTACGGGCTATTATTCAAAACGGTATAAAGCATTTGCTGATCTCAATGAAACGGGATTACTCATTTATATTCCATTAATAATGGAGGGTCTGTGCCGGATGAACGACGACGAGATTTCCGGTATCTTTCAGTTGTCTGAACAGCCAACAACCGACAATTTACTGCATTTCTATTGTTTTGTTCTCCAGAAGTTAGATAATCCGCTGATCATGAACCTTTTTTGGGAGACAGCAATGTTTGAAGGATTTCTGCTGGCTCAGAAAAATGCCGGCATCAGCCTATACAGTGATCAGACAATCAGAGATTATTTGAAAGCCGTGGCGGGATATGCGGCGGAGCGGAACTGGACTGAAACATATAAGGTACTTTTCACCTTCCAAAAACAGACTTTTGAGGAGGTAAAGAGATATGTACAAAAACATATTTCTCCTGCGCCTGATTCAGAACAGATTCCATTTAAGTGGAGGATTTACAGAGAGCATCCTCAGATCTGCTACAGTCTCTCAGTGCGTCTTCTTCATGAGATGTGTATGGGTGAATACAGCGAAGCTGAATATCTCCCATCCTACGAAAAGATGTCAGTCAAGTACAATGTATCGGTCAGCACCATGCGCAGGACCGTATATGTGCTTCATCATCTGGGTGCTGTTCAGCCGGTAAACGGGAAGGGTACCCGTATTTGCAGGATCAGGGAAGGCGATGGGATGCCGGATCTTTCCATTGCTCCGATCCGGCGCAACATGGCTTTCTTCTTTCAGGCATTTGAAATTATTATGTACTCCTGTGAGGAAGCTCTGCATATCACTTTCTCGGCAATAAGTCCGGAAGAAAAAAAACAGCTGAAGGAACAGCTGAGAAAATATTTGGCATTGGGCTGCTGTGAAATTTCTCTCTGGCGACTTCTGCTGACAGTTGCGGTGGGCAGTCCTCTTCAGGGAATCAGAGAGATCTATGGAAACATTTATGGACTGTTTCTGTGGGGCTATTCTTTGAAACCATCCCATGAGACGGAACCGGATAACAAGCGGATGTACAGGATGTTTACGGAAGAACTGATACAAGCACTGGAGACAGACGATATTGACCAGTGTGCTGCCCTTATAAAGCAATTTGTCTCTAAGCAGTTTATATTTGCTGAAAAGTATCTGATCAGACATGGCTTTCAGCAGAATGAACTGAGGCTGTCATCATCGATCAGCTTTCTTCTTTCCGCAAACGAAGGGTAATCTTCGCTTCAGTGCAAACCAAAAGGCCCAAGTACAGTCAATCACACTATACTTGGGTCAGAAAAGATGAGTCATTCACCACTATTTCCGTCGCGCTTTTGAAATGCGCTCCTCCAATAGTGGTAAATAACTTTCGAAAAGTGGCACCTTTTTTGACAGAGGCCCTTCTCCAACAGACATTACGTCCATTTTCTACATGATTGGAGTGAGGCATTCTAAGAGCCGAACGGAAATCATGTGGAAAATGTCATGATATATTGACCAGGCTGTCAACTGTTTTTAGAAGCGAATCATTTCCCTTGTGATCTTTTTCAAAGAATCTGCACCGCACATCACCATAGTGTCTTCCAATTCACTTCCTATTTTATCTATGTAGGTCCTGACACCGTCAGAACCCCCTCCATATACGGCAGTCACGAACGGCCGGCATATGAGAACACCGTCTGCTCCCAGGGCCAGGGCTTTAAACACGTCAGTGCCGGAACGGATTCCGCCGTCGACCAGAATTTTCATGGATCCTTCTACTGCATCCGAAATCTCTTTCAGTACTTCTGCAGTAGAAGGACACTGATCCAGCACACGTCCCCCGTGATTGGAGACTACGATGGCTTTGGCACCTGCCTCTTTCGCTTTTAAGGCACCTCTCACAGTCATCACACCTTTGACGATGAAAGGAAGATTGGTCTCTTTCATGATTTCAGCTAATTCTTGCTCTGACTTTCGTCCGGCAGGCGGCGTCATATTTTTAAGAAAAGGAAGGCCTGCCGCATCCACATCCATAGCCACAGCAAAAGCACCGCAGCTGTGTACCTGTGCGAACTTTTCCCGGATCGTCTGAAGATTCCACGGCTTGACGGTAGGGACACCCAGTCCGCCGGTTTTCCGGATTGCTTCTGTTGCGGCGCACATCACTTCCGGATTGGTTCCGTCACCGGTAAAAGCTGCAATTCCCGCATCGGCACAGGAAGAGACCAATACTTCATTGTATGTGACATCAGTGTATTTTTCGCTGTAATGGAGATTCACAGCCCCTGCCGGACCTGCAAAGAACGGATAGCGAAAAGTTTTTCCGAACAGTTCAAGGCTGGTATCAGCGGGCAGGTTTTCGCACAGGGTATCCATATTGACACGAATTTCCTGCCATTTTTGATAATTGCGGATGGCTGTATCACCGCTTCCTTTTGCTCCGGGCCCCGGTATCTGATTTCTGCAGGCCCTGCCATTGCATACTGAACAGGCCTTGCAGTATGGTCCCATACAGTTTCTGGCCGTCTTCAAAATTTCTTCATATTTCATATGATCCTCCAATCTTTGATTGCCGATATTACCGTTTTGCTCTGCGATATCCCGCAGCCTGTGCTTCCTTCTCGCTTTTAAACTTCACAAGATATTTTGAGGTTTTCATTTTTTCATAATCCCTCTGTCCTGGGCAGTGATAAACCTTAGATCTTGAGTTGCCGCAGATATAGACGGATTCATTGTGATGGCTCTGGCCGCTTTCGGCATGTCGTTTTTTCTTTGAAGCGGCTGTCTGAGTCTCTGTATTCTGTGCTTTTTTGCTTTTCCCTGTTTTATAGTCAATGGAGACTCCAGGCTGTACGTTATATACGAAGACATTAAATTCAATATCCTTTCCTCTGTCTTCCACAGACATAGCTTCCATCTGAACGCCTTTTGCGACCAGGTCTTCTTCCTCATAAACAGGAGTGACCCGGTACAAAACGTGATTTCCGGTCTCTTTGACATAGTCGGCTACCATATCTTCAAATGGCAGCATTCCGTCTACATTCATCGCACGGGTTCCGGTAATCAGGTTCTTTTCGTTTGCATTTTCGCCGGTGAGCTGATAGCCGATCAAATGACAGCGGTTATAGAGGTATTTTCCGTCCACATTGCTGTATTTGACAGTATGCCATCCGGTAGGTTTGACCATTCCGATGGCGCCTCTTTTTTTCGTGGGCATGATATCTTTTCCTATGTTTGCCTGGGCAGTGCCGCATCTTCCGAGAGAATCCAGTTTGCTGTATGACTCGTAAGATTTGGTCTTTAATTCCCTGGATTGAAATTCAGGCCGGCTGCCGTTGAGTTCCACATACATCTTCCCCGAATAATCAGGGATATTGTTTACGGATATGTTCTTTTGTGAGGAATTGGAGGCGGTCTGAACCTCGGTTTCCGCTGTGTGGCTGCCCGGCTGTTTTTCTTTCGAACTGTCCTGGCATGCTGTCAGGCCAAAGGCCATGAACAGTGCGAAAAGTAAGATAGAAATTCTGTTCCTTAATTTCATATTTCGTAATCTCCTTTTATATATCTTTCTTTTGTGATGCTGTGAGAGGATCCCTCCAGCTCTTCAAGCTCTGCGAGATTCCAGAGCGATAAGTCCAGATCAAAATACGTGTCTGCCGGATAAACTTTGTTCCAGCGGAATATGAAAAGTTCCCGGATCTTCTCTTCATCCTCTTTCACAGAGCAGGTTTCCAAGAGACAATAGTCATCTGCTTTTGCCCGGGATAAAAAATCTTCACAGACAACTGCATTTTTAAAGTCTTTATATAGTTCATAGGTGTAGAAATTCATATACAGCTTTGAATCTTTTGTCATAGCTTTGATAAAATCTCTTAATCTTCGGTCCTGGCTCTGTCTTCTTTTATTGAAACAAAGTCCGTTTTTATTGTCCAGACAAACAATCAATTTCATAATCTAAGATGTCTCTCCTTTCTCCGGCAGTGTCATTCGGCGCGCAAATACATCAAGCCCCTCAAAGAGTGAGGGGCTTGATAATTATATTCTCATGTACTGTTTTTACTTCTCTTTTTCTTCAATAACCTGCTTGATCAGTTCTACGGTCTGGTCAATGCCCAGAAGGCTGCTGTTGATACAGAAGTCATAGGCCTTTGCATCGCCCCACTTATTAGAGCTGTAATAGTTGTAATAGCTAGCCCGCTGCTTATCCTTTTTCAGAAGCGCTTCCTTGCTTTTCGCCTTGGGGATCTCATATACTTTTTCAATCCGTTTGATACGGTCTTCAAAAGGAGCGTGGATAAAAATGCTCAGGCAGTTATCAAAGTCTTCCAGGGCATAATCAGCGCATCTGCCGACGAAAATGCAGGGACCTTTGCTGGCAATGTCTTTAATGGTGTCAAAGGCAGCCAGAAATACTTTGTGGTTCAGCGGAAGATCAAAGGAATTGGCGTTATATCCCAGAGAATAGGGGTCCATAACCAGGGAGTATAAAAAGCTTGTGGTCGGTTTCTCATCAAAGCTTTCAAAGATTTCCTCACAGATTCCGCTCTCCTTTGCTGCGACTTTTAATAATTCTCCGTCATAAAAAGGAATACCAAGATCTTCGGCAAGCTTTTTCCCGATCAGGTGCCCGCCGCTTCCATACTGTCTTTCAATCGTAATAATCGTTTTTGTAGCCATATGAACCGCTCCCTTCTTTTCAGTAACTTCGTTTAAGTTATCTTTATTATAACGCATCTCGGCAAAAAAGTATACCCGCAGGGCACACAGGTATTTAAATGAGCCCTTGTTCTATTACCCAATCTCTTGCAAATAGCGCGTCTTCCTTCATTTGCCTCGAAAGGCAGTCAAGGGATTCAAACTTCATTTCCGGGCGTTTAAAACAAAGAAGTTCAACAGATATTGGTTTATGATATATATTCTTATCAAAATTTAAAATATACGTTTCAACCCCCATATGTTTTTTTCCTTCGATCGTGGGTTTGACGCCTATATTGCTGATTCCGTAATATACCTGATTTTTGATCGTAATCCTCGATACATAAACTCCGTTAGGGGGAAGCAGCTTTTCAGGATTTGGAATTTGATTGGCAGTGGGAACTCCTAAGATATCTTTTCCCATATGATTGCCCTGCACGACGGGTCCATAAACCAAAAAAGGGGATGAGAGCAGGCTGTTGGCCTCCTCGATCCTTGCCTCTCTGAGCAGGCTGCGGATGCGGCTGCTTGAGACAATTCCTCCGTTCAATTCAAGTTTTGGAATTACGATCAGTTTAAAATCGTATTCTTTCTGCATCTCCTTCAAGAGTTCTACATTTCCCTGACGCTTGTATCCGAAGCCGCAGTCGTCTCCCACCACAAGAATTTTCATTCCGACCTTTTTGATCAGGACTTCTGTCACGAAATCCCTCGGAGAGAGCTTAGAGAATTCTTTGGTAAAAGGATGCTCAATTAAGACGTCCATCCCCTTTTTTGCCAATAAGCGCTCCTTTTCTTCTTTAGAATAGATCATGTGATAATTTTCGGATTTCAGGGTATTGACCGGAGGACGGTCAAAAGAAAATACAACAGTCTGGTATCCCTGTTTTTTGTATTCCAGCAGCTGGTCAAAAATAAGCTGATGGCCCCTGTGCAGTCCGTCAAATTTACCAAGCGCTACCGCAGAGTTATGAAATTGAAAGTTCTCCGTTTGATGTATGTATTCCATAGTGCTCCTTTCAGTAAAATAATTTATCCGGAAAGTACATTTTTTTCTGATCTTTCCAATCATACACCCCGATAAAACAGCCGTCCTCATCATAAATCCTCAGCCGCTGTTCATCGCCGCAGGAGGATGTAAAACACTCTGATTTTAAGGGGTTGCCATTATAGAGGATTTTTTCATATTGTTTTTTTACCGTTTGACAGGGAAGGCTCATAAACACCTGATCCGGAGGAATGACAGCCTCCATAAGCCGATTTTCCTTGACCAGCTTCTCAACCTCATCCAGAGTATGGCTGTCTTTTTTGTGAAATCCGCTGGCCGCAGTGCGCTCCAAACTGGTCATACAGGCACCGCACCCCAGTTTTTCGCCGATGTCGCGTCCAAGGCTCCGTATATAGGTGCCTTTGCTGCAGACAACGGTCATGGTAAACTCAGGGAGACAAATCTCTAAATTTTTGATTTCATAGATCGTAACGGGTCTTGCTTTTCGCTCAATTACTTTACCCTCTCTTGCAAGTTCGTACAGTTTTTTGCCATTTACTTTCAAGGCAGAATACATGGGAGGAATCTGATCATAGCCTCCTTTAAAAGAACAGATGGTTTTTCGCACCTTGTCCTCGGAGACAGAAATGTCTGATTCTCTCAAAGTCTCTCCCCAGATATCTTCCGTATTAGTTGTGAGGCCGAGACGGAAGACTGCCCTGTATTCCTTTTTCGTATCCGTGAGCATATCGCACAGCTTGGTAGCCTTTCCAAGACAGACAGGAAGCACACCGGTGGCCTGGGGGTCCAGGGTGCCGGTGTGTCCGATTTTCTTTTGTTTTATGATTCCCCGGAGCTTTGCCACTACATCATGAGAGGTAAAGCCGGCTTCTTTGTAAATATTTAAGATACCGTGTATCATAAGCACCTCTATAATTGTTCTCGGATTTTTGAAAGGACAATGCCGGTCACTTCTTCAAGTCCGGCTTTCATACTGAAGCCGGCAGCACGGACATGCCCTCCGCCGCTGAATTCTTCTGAGATTGCAGCCACATTGACTCTGCCGTTGGAACGCATGCTGACCTTATAGGTATCTTTGTCCAAAGCGTACAGAAATACCGCAGCTTCTACCCCTTTTGTAACTCTCATCTGGTCGATTATCCCGTTGGTGTCCTCGGAATCAGCACCGAGGGCCTGCATTTCATCTTCATTCAGGTAAGAAAGAATGATCTGGCCTTCTTCATAAAGCCGGCTGTTTAATAGTGCCTGTCCCAACACGCGGTTCTGTACAAACGTTTTCTGATAAAAGGTTTCATCGATGACTCTGGATGTATTGATTCCTTTGGAAATCAGTCTGCCGGCGTACTCCATTGTCTGCTTCGTCGTATTGGAATGCTTAAATACACCGGTGTCATGGACGATACCGGTATACAGGCAATAGGCACAGGATAAAGAAATACGGTCCGGTTCAAATAACTCATACAGCACTTCGCAGGTGGCACTGGCCTGGGGTTTTAAAATATACTCCTGACCGATTCCTTTGCTGCTGATGTGGTGGTCGATACAGAACGTCTTTGCCGCGCGTTCATACATGGACAGATACGGTTCGATCCTGTCCAGAGAACTGCAGTCCAGGACAAAGAACAAGTCATAGGATTTATGTTCGGCCTCCTGTTTCACTGAATCAGCCCCGGAAAGAAAGAGAAACTCCGGAGCAATGGACTCAAGATAAACTGTAACAGATTTCCCGGGATAATTATCCAAAATGTACTGCCGAAGCCCCAGGCAGCTCCCGATGCAGTCACCGTCCGGATGGATATGGCCGGTGACTGCAATGGTGTCTGCGGCTTCGATGGATGATATGAATTCATTCATAGTGCTTCTCCTATTTGTTCAGCTCGTCAATTTTTTTTGACATTTCAACACCATATTCAATGGAATCATCCAAAATAAAAGTGATTTCCGGGGTATTCCTAAGATTAATGGAATGTGCCAGCTCCCTGCGGATATAGCCAACCGCACTTCTGAGGCCGTTAAGGGTATCCTCTTTGGCTTTCTGGTCTCCAAGGACACTGATATAAGCCTTACACTGTTTTAAGTCCGAGGTCACAACCGCATCCACAACAGATGTCATAGGAGCGATGCGGGGATCTTTAATTTCCCGACTGATGATACGGCTCAGTTCCCGCTGTACCTCCCCGTTGATTCTAGTATTCTTAATGCTGTTCTTTCTCATGGTTTTCCTCCTGTAAAGAAGGCTTATCTAGGGATCTCTTCCATTATATAGGCTTCAATCTGATCGCCTTCTTTAATATCATTATAATTTTCAAGCACAAGGCCGCACTCAAAGCCGGTCTTGACTTCTTTTACGTCGTCATTGAAACGCTTGATAGACGCGAATCCGCCTTCGTGTACGACGATACCGTCACGGATCAGTCTGGCAGTGCTGCCTCTCTGAATGATACCGTCGAGGATATAGGATCCTGCGATGGTTCCGACTCCGGATGCCTTGAATGTCTGGCGTACTTCGGCGTGGCCGATGACTTTCTCCACATACTCCGGCTCCAGCATACCCTTCATGGCCGCTTCGATATCTTCGATAGCGTTATAAATGACACGGTACAATCTCAGATCGACTTTGTCTCTCTCGGCAGCATCTTTAGCGGTTGGGTCCGGACGGACGTTAAATCCGATGATGATGGCGTTGGATGCAGATGCAAGCATAACGTCAGATTCCGTGATCGCGCCGACTCCTCCGTGGATGACTTTGACGGCTACTTCATCGTTAGAGAGCTTGGAAAGACTCTGCTTTACAGCCTCCACCGATCCCTGAACGTCTGCTTTGACGATGATATTTAAATCTTTTACGCTTCCTGCCTGGATCTGGTCAAAGAGATCATCCAGAGAAAGCTGTGATTTTGTCTCTGAGAGCATTTTTTCTCTGCCGTATGCAATGAATTTCTCTGCCGTTGAACGGGCTTCTTTTTCATTGTCCATGGCCATGCAGACTTCTCCTGCAAACGGAACTTCGCTGAGCCCGAGAATCTCAACCGGAGTTGACGGTCCGGCAGTTTTGACACGTTTTCCTTTGTCATCAATCATAGCACGGACTTTTCCGTGAGCACTTCCGACTGCGATGGCATCTCCCACATGGAGAGTTCCTTTCTGAACAAGTACGGTAGCGACCGGACCGCGTCCTTTGTCGAGTTCTGCCTCGATGACAATACCTCTTGCCTTACGCTTCGGATTTGCTTTCAGCTCCAGAACTTCGGCTGTGAGCGAGATCATATCAAGAAGATCGTCGATTCCCTCTTTGCTGTGTGCGGATACAGGACAAAAGATTGTCGTACCGCCCCAGTCTTCCGGAATCAGTTCATACTCTGTAAGTTCCTGTTTTACACGCTCAATATTTGCACTTTCCTTATCGATCTTGTTGATGGCAACGATGATCTCAACACCGGCAGCTTTGGCATGGTTGATTGCCTCGATTGTCTGCGGCATGACACCGTCATCTGCGGCTACTACAAGGATTGCGATATCGGTGGACTGGGCACCGCGCATACGCATGGATGTGAAGGCTTCGTGTCCCGGTGTATCCAGGAATGTGATTGTTCCGCTCTCTGTCTGTACCGTATAGGCACCGATATGCTGGGTGATCCCTCCGGCCTCACCGGCAGTGACACGGGCGGATCGAATCGCATCCAGAAGAGAGGTTTTACCGTGATCAACGTGTCCCATAACGCACACAACCGGCGGTCTGGTCACAAGATCCTTTGTATCTTCTTCGTCTTCATCTTTTAACAGCTCTTCGATGACGTCTACGGTCTCTTCTAACTCAACGATGCGGTCATACTCTAAAGCGATCTCTTCTGCACGTTCAAAATCCAATTCTGTGTTGAGGTTCACAAGTCCGCCTCCGGAGATCAGAAGTTTTTTGATGATGTCATTTGCAGGGATGTGGATCGCTTCCGCAAACTCTTTTAAGGTGAGGATCTCAGGAATTTTTACTGGTTCACTTGGATCATATTCTGGCTTCTTTACCGGATCCGGCTTGATAAAAGCTCCCGGTCCCGTCTTTTTCTTCTTCTGGGTATTTTGATTTTTATTGTTGAACTTATTGTTTCTGTTCTTTTTGTTGTTCTTGTTAAACCTATTGTTTTTATTATTCTTCCCATTCTGTCCGTTATTATTGGAAAATTTCTGAGAATTCTGCGGATTTTCTTTCTTCAGCACTTTCTTCTGAGTTCCCTGATTCTGGCCCGCTTCTTTTTCCTTCGGCTGCCTCTCAGGCTTTTTGCCCGTACGGTTCTGATTCTGAGTATTCTGAGGCCTCTGTTGTCCCTGCTGATGCTGACCCCTGTTGCCGCGCTGCTGGTCTCGGCCCTGCTGATTCCTTGGCTTTTCCTGGCAGTTCTCCGGTTTATTCTCTTTCTTCACCGGTTTTTCTTCCTTTTTTACTCCAAGGGCCTTGTCAATGACCGCGATCTGGGAGTCTTCCACCGTACTCATATGATTTTTTACTTCGATATTATTTTTTTTCAATATTTCAATGATTTCTTTGCTCTGTTTATTATATTTCTTTGCTATCTCATGGACTCTAGTTTTTGCCATAGATTGCACCTCCATTATTCAATTTTACTATTTTCGAGTTTCCCGCGAATGGCCTTTGCAAATCCCTGATCTTCCACAGCTACCGCCGCACGGAATTCTTTTCCGATGGCGTGGCCAAGTTCGCTTCTGTCGCTGAAAAAATACAGCGGCACATGATAGTATTCGCACATATTCCGGTACATCTTTTTCGTATTTTCGGAAGCATCATTGGCCGCAAGGACCATGCATGCATGGCCGGATTTTACGGATTTTTCTACCGCAAATTCTCCGCTTACCAAATTTCTCGATCGGGCTGCTAATCCGAGAAGAGACAGAATTTTATGATTCAAGATCCATCATCTCCTTTTCCAGCGCGCCATAGACTTCCTCGGAAATCGATGTCTTAAAAGAACGATCAAGACCTTTTGACTTTCTCGCTTTTTTCAGGCAGGAGAGAGAACGGCAGATATAAGCGCCGCGTCCGTTGGACTTGCCGGTGGGATCGATGAAGATATCTCCATCCTTGGGTTTTACCACTCTAACAAGGTCTTTTTTCGCTTTTGATTCCTGACATCCAATGCATTTTCTCATCGGAGTTTTCTTGTTCATATACGATCACATCCTAAATTTTATTCGTCAATATATTCAGATTCTTCGGAAAGGAGCTCATCTTCCACGGCATTTTCATCATCGTAAGCCATGGATTCATCTGCCATTTCTTCGGATTCGTAATCTTCATAACCTTGGAGTTCCTCTTCTTCCTCAGCCTGAGATTCACTTTTGATATCGATTTTATAGCCGGTCAGCCTTGCAGCGAGTCTTGCGTTCTGCCCCTCTTTTCCGATAGCCAGTGATAACTGATAATCCGGAACGACAACCTGAGCACTTTTTTCCTCCACGTCTACGGATACAGATACAACCTTAGACGGACTCAGCGCATTTTCGATATAGACACAAGGATCTTCATTCCAGTTGATGATATCGATCTTTTCACCTTTTAAGTCATTGACGATCGCGTTGACTCTGGCACCGTTCATGCCGACACAGGCACCGACAGGATCTACGTTTGGATCATTGGACCAGACGGCAAGCTTTGTTCTGGAACCGGCTTCGCGGACGATGTTCTTAATCTCTACGATGCCGTCCTGGATCTCGGCTACCTCTTTTTCAAAAAGACGCTTTACAAGATCCGGATGTGTACGGGACACTAAGATCCGGGGTCCGCGGTTGGTGTCTTTTACTTCTACAATGTAAAGTTTGATCCGTTCCGTGGGCTGGAATACTTCGCCTCTGATCTGTTCGGACTTCATCAGAAGTGCATCTGTCTTGTCATCCAGGCTGACACTGACGTTTTCGCCGACATAGCGCTGTACCACGCCTGTGACAATGTCTTTTTCCTTGCAGTAAAAATGATCAAAGACAACTCTTCTTTCTTCTTCTTTGATCTTCTGTACAATGACACTTCTGGCGTGCATAGCAGCAATTCTTCCAAAATCTTTCGGTGTTATCTCCACGCGGACAATATCACCCAGCTCATATTTAGGGTCCATTGCTTTTGCTTTGGCAAGACTGATCTGGAGCGCCGGGTCAAAATCTTCCCCGTCTGCGGTTTCCACGACTTCTTTTTCTGCATATACGACAATATCTCCGGTCTCACGGTCCATATTGACCACCACATTGTCTGCATTTCCAAAGTCTCTTTTGCATGCAGCAACCAGGGAATTTTCAATCGCTTCCATAATGACGTCTTTATCAATATGCTTTTCTTTTTCTAACTGGTTTAATGCATCAATTAATTCACTCATTTTTTCTGTTGTCCTCCTTTAAAAATCTAATGATAAACGGGCGGATGCCACACTTTTTGTTTCAAATTCCTGATCGGTGCCGTCGATCGAGAGTATGATTCTTTCCTTTGAATATTCTTTTAATATACCGGTAAACTCTTTTTGTTTGTCGATGGCTTTATATAATTTAATGTCCACAGACTGCCCGATACTTCTCTGAAAGTCTTTTTCCTTTTTTAAAGGCCTTCCAAGACCCGGGGAGCTGACTTCCAGAATATATGCGTCTTTGATGAAATCATCGGCGTCCAATTTGGCCTCCAGTGCCCGGCTGATCAGCACACAGTCATCGATACTGATGCCTCCCTCTTTATCCGCGTAAATCCGCAGATACCAGTTGGCACCTTCTTTTACATACTCCACATCAACAAGTTCAAAGTGGTTTTCATCGATGATCGGTGTCACAAGTTCTTCTGTTTTTTGTTCAATCTCTGCTTTTCCTGCCAAGTTGCCCTGCCTCCTTTTCTGCGCAAACAATAAGAGTGGACTTGCGTCCACTCTTTAAGTTAATGCTTTATGTTATTGATTATTATAACACTTTCATTTACAGAATACAAGGGTTTGTGTCGGAATCTTGTTTTTACCTTGAGTTTTGAATGAAATCAAAGATCAAACAGTGACAGCTGGGTAATCTCCGGCTCTTTTTTTCCTGCGGTCTCTTTTGCCGTATATTGCTGCGGCAGGTCCGCGAGAAATTCGGAAGATTCTTTTCTTGTAAGAAGGATTAGTTCTTCTTTTGCCCTGGTCATGCCTACATAGAACAGACGTCTCTCCTCTTCCTTATCTGCATGGTGAGCAGGTGATTCCAGCGGTATACTGCCCTGTTTTGTTCCGGCGATGAACACAACCGGAAATTCCAGTCCTTTGGACCCGTGGAGAGTCATCAGGGTGACAGCATCTGACGTATATTCCTTTTCACCGCTTCTTTTTATATCCCCTTCTGTTCCCAGCAAAAGATTGGACAAAAAGGATGCCATATCTTTATGAAACAGAGTCATCTTGTACAGACTGAGAAGGGATTCATCATCCAAAAGACCGTTCTTTTCCATCCAGAGCTTTAAAACCTCTCCTGGAGACTCTTTTTTCAAAAGCTGTTTGAATTCTTTTTCTAAGGTTCCGCAGTCAGGAAAAGCGTTCAGTGCGATCTGAAGAGCCTTCGTATCCTTTTCATCGAGAAGAAACCGAAAAAATGAAGTTGTACCTTTTACCTTTTCTTCCTCAAGAAAACTATCCTGTCCTGTGATGACGCATGGAATACTCTCCTGTCTTAAACATTTTTCTATGGCTCTGGCCTGATGGTGGGTTCTGTATAATACGGCAATTTCTCCAAAACCTCTGGGATGTTCCGTTTTTAAGGCATAATTCTGGGCATCCATCATATCCATGCCGCCGGTGAGCCTGTTGATTTCCTTTGCAATAAAAATGGCCTCGGACCAGTCATTGGAGGCAGTGACCAGACGGACTGGTTTCCCGGGTTCACGGACGGCAGAAAGACAGCGTTTGTTTCCCGGATTCCGGCTGATCACCTGAAGGGCAGACTCCACGATTTCAGGTGTTGAACGGTAATTTTTCTTCAGATAAATTTCATACAGATCCGGAATTTCTTCTTTCAGCCGTGCAAAACATCTGGAATCAGAACCCCGGAAACCATAGATCGACTGGTCCGGATCTCCAATGACAAATAATTCTTTCCCGTTTTGGTTCCAGAAAAGCACCAGACGGAATTGTATGTCGTTGATATCCTGGAATTCATCCACGAGAAGATAAGAAAACTGAGAGGTTTGTAAAACCGGGGATTCTGCCTGTGAAAGCACACGAAGAAGCAGGTCATCAAAATCTGTAAGACCCATTTCACTCATGATTTCCTGAAAACAGTCTGCTTCATCATTCGTCAGACGCTCTTCCATCGGCACATTGTTTTTAAAATTGGATATCTGTTTTAAAAAGTCCTTTGGCTTCTTATCTGAATCTAAACGGTTCAGGGCTTCTTTGGCAGTTTCAAGAAGTTCCGCTTCATCGGCGAGGATAATGTCCTCACCCTGCTGTTTCAGAAGCTGAAGGCAGATAGAATGAAAGGTGCCGATGGTCATATCTTTGACAGCCCGTTTTCCTCCAAGCCTTTTGGCAAGCCGTTCTCTCATCTCCGCTGCCGCCTGGTTTGTAAAGGTAACGGCTGTGATCTGAGACGGAGATACGTTCCTCTCCTTCACAAGATAAGCTATCTTGTCTACCAGGGTTTTCGTTTTTCCTGTTCCCGGTCCCGCGATGACCGCAACAGCTCTGTTCTCAGCAGTGACCGCTTCCTGCTGTTCTTTGTTGATCCCTGTATCTTTTCCTTCAAGGCCGTCTGTTTCCATGACAGTTTCTTTTTTCACAGGTCTGATTTTTTTCTTCTTTTTCCCGGGCTCGGCTGCGGCGGCAATACCAAGAGAATCAAAAAGTGTCATCTGGCCGTTAATGATATCCATCTCGTCCTTTTCGATGAGATGGATTTTTCCGTATTCTCCGTCATATCCGGGGTCGCGCCGGACTTCTCCCCGTCTTAAACGCCGGATTCCTTCCTCTACACAGGCTCCCGCACTGTGTCTTATATCCTCAAAAGGTACTTCTCTTAAAATAGAAAACTCCGGTCCAAGCTCTGAGAGCATTTTTTCAAACTGCGCATTCACCTTTTTCCCGCCGGCCGACATTCCCGTAGATGCGGCAATGACTTCCGGAAGTGGTACGAGGCTTTCAAAGGGCTTTGCGTCAGGGCGGAGATAATCTTCGGGCCTGTCCGCCAGCTGTTCTACCCGGTGCTGGACTCCGATGGTGATTTTTTTCCCGCAGACCGGACAGATGCCGCCATATTCCTTTGTCTCTGACGGAGTCAGCACAAGACCGCATTTTCGGTGTCCGTCAAAGTGATATTTTCCTTCTTCCGGGAAAAATTCGATCGTTCCGTAAAGGCCCTGTCCGGTCTGGATGGCTTTCGTGAGTTCCGGATAAGAAAGTTCAATGTCCATGAGATTGGCTTCCCGCCCAAGCTTTGCCGGAGAGTGGGCATCTGAATTTGAGATCAGCTGGAAGGAGTCCAGCGCTGAAAGCCTCCAGTTCATAGGAGGATCGGAGGACAGGCCTGTCTCTAACGCATGGATATGGGGCGTTAAGTCTTCAAAACATTCCTCGATCGTATCAAACCCCGAAAAGGCTCCGAACAGTGAGAAATGAGGAGTCCATATATGGGCAGGCACCAGTACTGCATTTGGAGAAATGTCCAGAAGAATCTCTAAGAGATCCCGGCTGTCCAGACCAAGGATCGGCCTGCCGTCGGAATGGATATTGCCGATGGTCTCAAGTTTTGCAGAAATCTTATCTGCGGTTTCGAGTCCCGGAAGAAGGATCAGGTTGTGGACTTTCCTTGTCTTTCCGTTCTTTTTATAGATAGAACTGATCTCCCCGGTAACGACAAAGCGCGGACTCTGGCTGTCCGGAGCGATCCCGTCTTTTATTCGGAACTCTTCCTTAAGGATGTATAATCCTTCTTCCGCAGGTTCTAATTTTTCCCGTAACTCGTCCCTCCACGCCTGATGAGTAAAATCACCGGTTCCTACAATATGAATCCCTTTTTTTCTGGCCCAGAGATCCAGATGTTCCGGATCACACTCTTTGCTTGTTGCCCTGGAATATCTGGAGTGGATATGTAAATCTGCAATGTACATCGTATTCTCCTTCTTTCGTAGTGTTTTATCCTGACATAAAACATTCTTTTCTATGTAAGAACAAAACAGACAATCTGCTGATTATCTGTTTCTAGTGACTGATTATGAAATTATTTGCAGAATCTGATGGAATAAAGATAAAGCAAAGGGAAGACGAAGCCTCCCAGGCTTGTAGCTGTAAATCCATTGACAAAGAAATTAAAAATAAAAATGAATACAGCGGCGGCTACGAGCGCAATGGCAAGCTGAAAGCAGGTTTCTCCAAATTCAAAATGTTTGGCTGCTTTTAAACCGTAAACTCCGCAAACGATTTCAAGCATCCCGAAGATAATGCAGACTATGAGGTACACGGTTAAAATCCCGCCGCTTAGCTTGACCTGCTCCATAGCCATCTTCATCAGATTGCCGCTTGTCATCAGGGTGACATTGGTCACAAGGTTTAAGATTCCGGCTAACAGCAGAATGATGCTCATGATCGTCAGCATCACATTTCTCTTTTTATTCATATGTTTCTCCTAACTTGTAATAATGAAATTATTCTATCACAGAATGTTTTGGAAATCAAACATTCTGTCTGTAAACCATACGCAGCAGTCGGAATAAGAGAAATCCCAAGAGGTTTGCAATGACGATGCTCGCACCGGCCGGTGCAGAAAAGAAATATGATGCCGACAGACCGATACAAAAACATATGACAGAGAGGAAACCGGAACAGATCACAACTCCCCGGAAGCTCTTAAACATCTGCATGGCCGTCAGCGCAGGAAAGATGACCAGGCTGGAAATGAGCATAGCCCCCATCATTCTCATGCCGATAACAATCGTGACGGCGGTCAGGATTGCAAGCAGCGAATTATAAAAGGAGACATCCACTCCTGATGCCCGCGCAAAACTTTCATCAAAGGTGACAGCAAAGATCTTATGATAACAAAAAAGAAACAAAATGAGGACTGCTACACTCAGCAGAACACTTAGCCGTACATCTTCTCTGCTCATAGCCAGAATGCTTCCAAACATATAACTATATACATCCATATTCATGCCGGTAGTGAAGGAAGTCACCAGGACTCCGGCAGCCAAAGCCGATGCCGACATGACAGCGATGGCCGCATCGCTGCTGATCCGGCTGCTCTCAGTCAGCTTCAGGAGAAAAAATGCGGCAATGACAACGACCGGAATCGAGAGTTTCAAAGGAGCAATCCCGAAAGCGACTGCGATGGAAAGCGCTCCGAAGGACACATGAGACAGTCCGTCTCCGATCATAGAGAATTTTTTCAGTACAAGGCTTACACCGAGCAGGGCTGCACAGAGGGAAATCAAAATTCCCACGATGAAAGCACGGATAATAAAAGGATAAGAAATCATTTCTTTAAACAATTCCATGAACAGCACCTCCATTCATTTCACGAAAATGTTCAGAACGGCGGTATTCTGAAACACTGCCGAAGAAGTAATCCTCATGCCGGATGTGGAGGATTTCATCCGCATCCTTTAAGGCATTGGACAAGTCGTGGGAGACCATCAAAATTGCGATGCCCTCATTTTTGTTGAGTTCCTTCAGCAAGATATAGAGTTCTTTTGCGGCACCCGGGTCCAGACCTGTCACCGGCTCC
>NZ_FR889190.1:70683-72799 GCF_000432215.1 Anaerostipes sp. CAG:276 | reverse complement strand
CAGCAGGACTCTCTGCTGCTGGCCGCCGGAAAGCTCCCGGTAGCATGTTTTGAAAAGCTCCGGAATACCAAGCTTCTCTAACTGCTCCATGGCAGTGGATTTTTCTTTTTTCGTATAAAAAGGCCTTCGCTGTTTTCGGCTTAAAAAACCTGACAGAACCACTTCCAGGGCAGTTGCCGGAAAGTTTTTCTGCATTTCCGTCTGCTGTGGGAGATATCCGATGCCTTTTCCCGAAAGACTGCGCTGGATTTTCCCGGAGACAGGGCGCACAAGACCCAGCAGCGTCTTGATAAACGTGCTCTTACCGGAGCCATTTTGTCCGATGACAGAGACATAAGCCCCCTGTTCTATTTTCATATTTAAGTCTTTTACGATGACATGTCCGTCATATCCAAGATCTACATGACTGCACGTAATAATGGAAGTCATTCTCTCAGTCCTTTCTCCAGATTTTTCACATTTTTCTCCATCAGATCCAGGTATGTGACGCCCTGGTCAAACTGACGTTTTGTCACGGTATGGCAGGAATAAAACGGTATATTCTCAGCACCGGATGCTTCACAGATCACATCCGCGATCTTACTGCTTCCAAAGTCCATATGATAGATGACTGGTATTTTTTCTTTCTTTACCAGATCAATCAGATAAGAAAGCGTCCTGGAACTAGGCTCCGATTCCTCGCTGCATCCCGGGAATGCCGCCCTGTAAGAGAGACCGTATGCTTCGGTAAAATAGCGCATCGGGAATTTATCTCCGAAAACCATAAGCTTACGTTTCCCATGTTTTACTGTCTCTCTGAAGTCCCGGTCCAGTTTTTTGAGCTTTTTTAAATAATCCTTTGTATTCTTCTCATAAAAATGGGCGTTTTCTGGATCTTCCTTAGATAAGACAGCACATATTTTTTTAACAATAATCTGTGCGTTCACAGGGGATGTCCAAATGTGTTCGTCATATTCTGTTTCCCCTTCTTCTTCCCTGGGAAGGCTCATCCCCTCTGTCACCTCTTCTTCTACTGGATTAACCGAGTCCATAAAGGCATAAGAAACTTGTCCGTTGTTTTCCTGGGATTTCTGTATTTTTTGGACCCAATATTCCATCGCTCCGCCGTTATAGAAAAAAATATCGGCCTTTTGTATGCTGATCAGATCGGCCGGAGTCGGTTCAAATGTATGACTGTCTTTGCCCGCAGTGACGATCATTTTGAGGTTTACTTTATCTTTCCCAATCTGCCTTACAAAATCATAGTAAGGAAAAATGGTGGTTACAACATTCAGTTTTTTGGAACTGCTGTCGAATTCTTTACCGGTGCCACATCCGGATAATGCGGACATGCAGACAGTAAGACACAGCAGAAAGACAATCCATCGTTTCACAGTCATGTTCCTTTCTCTATATTATCTAATTGAATATAATAGCAGGAAAAAATTTGAATTGCAAATATGGAAATTTTCACGTGGTTGAATCTTTTGTCGAATTATCATATACTTATACTTCATAGGAGAAAGGGGAATGAGTTTATGAGTCAGGATACATCTACAATAAAACAGCTGAAAGCGCGCCAAAATGCGCTGCTGCACGGAATTCTCTTAATGTCTGTGCTTTTGCTTGCGGATACTTATTTGAGAACAAGGAGCTATATTCTGATTGACGGAATATGGGATAATACCTTTATTATTGTCGCTGCTTTTACTTTGATTTTTTTGGAAATGATTATAAAAGGAGCCTTTGACCTAAGCGATCCAGTCTGGACCGTTCTGGCCGGAGCCGTTGGCATCGGGAGCATTGCAGCTTTTGTCAGTCAGATATCTCTCATATTTTTCAGCAAAGACAGTTTCTTTCTCATCACAGAATCAATATCCAGCAATGGATTTTTTTTGATCTGTTCCGTGCTGGGAATGCTCGTGGCTGCGGCTTATTTTATAAAGAGGAAATGTTTTTTGAGATAAAAATGCCGCTGTATAAAAGACGGAATCATATCAAATATAATGCTTGATATGATTCCGTCTTTTATTTTGACCAATTTTCCGTCCTACAACAGTTTTTTATTTTCCGAATTTGTCGATGAGTTCGATCAGTTCATCGATCTTCTCATCACCATTGTCTTCTGCCAGTGCTT
>NZ_FR889190.1:68943-70632 GCF_000432215.1 Anaerostipes sp. CAG:276 | reverse complement strand
GTGCTCTTAGAATTTCTTTATTCGTCTTTCGTATGACGGCCTCTGTCGCCATGAGCTGATTGGAGATATCCATACAGTACCGGTCTTCCTCCACCATCTTTAAGATCCCGTCGATCTGTCCCCTGGCGGTTTTAAGAAGCCTTGTGATCTGAGTTTTGTCTGCCTGCATGGACCCTCCTTACTGAATACCGGTCACTTGATAACCTGCATCTTCCACTGCCTGTTTCAGTACTTCCTCACTGACCTCTTTTTCTAAGTTCACAACAGCATTTTTATCTGAAAGGCTGACCTCTGCGGCCACCCCGTCGAGTTTATTGAGTGCATCTGTCACGTGTTTTACACAGTGTTCACACATCATTCCTTCGATTGAAATCGTCTTTTTCATCTTTGTTTCCTCCTCACTTTGGCCCGGCTCATGTACTTTCACCGGTGTTTCTTTGTTTCTTATAAAACCTGGCCGGAAAAACTTCAGGCGCAGGGCATTGCTCACGACAAATACAGAACTTAAACTCATGGCTGCGGCACCGAACATAGGATTAAGCTTTAATCCGAAAAACGGATACAGACATCCGGCGGCCAGGGGAATTCCGATTACATTATAGAAAAAGGCCCAGAAGAGATTTTCTTTGATATTTTTGATCACCGCTTTGCTGAGCTGGACTGCCGCCACTCCGTCCAGCAGATCACTCTTCATCAGAACGATATCTGCGGATTCGATGGCAATATCGGTGCCGGCTCCAATAGCTATTCCCACGTCAGCTCTGGCAAGGGCCGGAGCGTCATTGATACCATCCCCGATCATGGCCACTTTCTTTCCTTCATTCTGAATTTCCCGGATCTTGGCCTCTTTGTCCTGTGGAAGCACTTCTGCGATTACACGGCTGATGCCCAGCTGTTTCTGGATTGCCTCTGCTGTTTTTTTGTTATCTCCGGTCAGCATGACGACTTCGATATCCATCTTTTCAAATTCCTGAATGGCCTGTCTGCTGGTCGGTTTTACAACATCGGCTACGGAAATCAGTCCAAGCAGTGTGCCCTCTTTTGCAAAGTAAAGAGGAGTCTTGCCCTGTGAGGCAAAAACAGTACTTTTTTCTTCCAGTTCTCCAAGAGAAACTCCTATCCGTTCCATCATTTTCAGGTTGCCGGCATAAACCTTATCACCTTTTATGGAACCTTCGATCCCTTCTCCGGGCACAGACTTAAATCCAGATACTTCATAGAGACCGGCATTGGTCTCTTCGCCAAAAGAGACAATGGCATCTGCGAGAGGATGCTCTGAAGGTTTCTCCATACTGGCGGCAAGCTTGACCAGTTCTTTTTCTTTCATGCTGCCGGAGGTTAAAATATCTGTCACCTGAGGACGTCCTTCCGTGACAGTTCCGGTCTTGTCCAGAACGACGGTTTTTATCTCATGTGCCGTCTCAAGGCTCTCCGCAGACTTGATCAGAATGCCGTTTTCTGCGCCTTTCCCGGTTCCCACCATGATTGCGGTCGGGGTGGCAAGGCCAAGTGCACACGGGCAGGAAATAACCAGGACGGCAATGGACGTAGACAGCGCGAACTCAAATGTCTGCCCGGAAAGGAGCCATATGATCCCGGAAGCCAGGGCAATGACAATCACTACGGGAACAAAAATTCCGGCGATTTTATCCGCAAGCTTTGCGATCGGCGCTTTGGAACCGGAGGCAT
>NZ_FR889190.1:43261-68893 GCF_000432215.1 Anaerostipes sp. CAG:276 | reverse complement strand
AGCGTCGTGTCGTTTCCTACCTTTGTAGCCCTGAATTTAATAAATCCCCCTTTATTGATGGATGCGCTGATGACTTTGTCTCCGGAGGATTTCTCCACAGGGATGCTTTCCCCGGTCAGAGCGCTTTCATCCACAGAAGTTATGCCTTCAAGGATGACTCCGTCAACCGGAATGCTGGCTCCGGGGCGTACGATCACCGTATCTCCCTCATCCAGCTCCTCCACGGGGATCTCAATCTCTTCTCCGCCCCGTTCTACGGTGGCCGTTTTCGGAGCCAGATCTAAGAGTTTGCTGATAGCCTCCGAAGTCTTCCCTTTGGACCTGGACTCCAGATATTTTCCGACCGTGATCAGCGTCAGGATCATAGATGCAGATTCAAAATATAAATCCATGTGGTACTGATGTACCAGATGAAGATTCTGCACACCGAGGCCGTATCCCATGCGGTAAATGGCAAAGACTCCATAGACAAAGGCAGCGCCGGACCCGATGGCGATCAGGGAATCCATATTTGGAGAGCCCTTAAACAATGTTTTAAATCCCACCTGATAAAACTTCCGGTTAATATACATGACCGGGAGAACCAGGAGCATCTGGGTCAGCCCGTAAGAAACCGCGTTGTGGGTTCCGCTCAGAAAAGACGGGAGCGGAAGATTCACCATATGCCCCATGGAAATGTACATAAGCGGTATCATAAACAGGATGGATACCCAGAGTCTTCTTTTCATGCCAGTAATCTCATCATCTACGCCGATATCCCGTTTTCTGCCTGCTTCTTCCTGCTTATCATGGACAAAGGCACCGTAGCCTCCGCCGATGACAGCGCGGATAATCTGATCATCGTTTACTTCTGACTCGTCATACTCTACGGTCATGGTGTTTTGAAGCAGATTGACATTAACTTCAGCAACACCGTCTAATTTTCGGACACTCTTATCTACATGGGCACTGCATGCACTGCATGTCATGCCCGTCACATCAAATTTTTGTTTCATAACACGCCTCCTTACCACCCCCTGGGGGTATGGGTATATTATAGGTCCTGCCATAATTTCTGTCAACGATAACATTTCTCAATTAGTATTTCCCAATCCGCTTATAATATCGCCTTATACGTAGAAAAGCAGAAAAAAGCAGCTTATCTCTGCTTTTTTCTGCCTTCCATCCACTCGATGAATTTTTTTGTTAAAAGCGGGTCAAACTGTCTTCCTGACCAGCGTTTTAATTCTTTTATGATTTCTTTTTCAGAATGACGATACCTTCCGAATGGTGCATATTTCATCCGGTCATAGGTATCTAAAATTAAAAGCATTCTCGATTCCACCGGGATGCTGTCGCCTGACAGACCATACGGATAGCCGCTGCCGTCCCAGTTTTCATGATGATATAACACAATCTGTGCTTCTTCTTCCATATCCGGCACGGACTTCAGAATCCGGTATCCCGTTTCCGGATGACGCTTGACTTCCTGCCTTTCGTTATAGGACAGAAGGTCCCGCTTGTTCAGGACCTCATCAGAAATGGAAGCCATTCCGATATCATGTACATAGCCGAGGCCCTGGAGAAACTTGACCCGTTCGGTTTCCAGACCGAGATAAGAAGAAAACTGACCGAAAAGCCGGGACATTCTCATGGAATGCTGATGGATTTTCGGATTTCTAGTAAAGAGTGCATTGAGGATTACATCTAATGTCTCTGATTTTTTCACGGCGTTGTTTCTGAACTTCTTTCGGTACATCATATCTTCTGCGGCGGATAAAACCGTCAATATATCTTCTCCCGGACTGCTTTTTACTGCGCAGCCCCATGAGAAGGAAAGCCGGATGCCTGACAGGCTGTGCAGCTGTATCATCTCCTCTGCTCTTTTTAGAAACGATTCAGCTTCGCATAATTCTGTCCCCGGGAAAAAGGCAGCGATTTCATCTCCCCCGATCCGGGCAAAGATATAGTTTTCCTTTGCGTATGTTTTCAGAATCTTTGCAACTGTAGTGATCGCCCTGTCCCCGAAGGAATGGCCCAGGGAATCATTGATCATTTTTAAACGGTCCAGATCCAAGATTGCCGCGGAGAGGGGGAGATCATCCGTTTTATCACAGTACAGAAGATATTCATTGTAAAACATCCGGTTATAAAATCCGGTCAGTGAATCATGAATACTTTTCTCCCTTATTTTCTGCTGTTCTTTTTTCAATTCCGACACTTCTGTTACGATGCCCGCAAACAGCATGGATGCTTTGTTCTCCATACGGCCGAGGGGCTGTCCATATCGGTTGCCGGTTATGATAACCGGGATATAACTATTCCTGCACAACATCCTGGCTTCTATTGATAAGACCTGATCCTTCTTTAAGAGACCGTGTATCATCATATCCAGTTCCTCTCTGGTGTCTTTGTCTGTCAAGTCTCTGATATTATAGCTGCACCGGTCCTGAAACGGTACAGATACCATACTGCAGAATCGTTGATTTGCATCTGCGATCCGCCCTTCCTGGTCAAATACAAGATATCCGGCCGGCGCGCTGTGAAACAGCTGCTGGTAATGCATCCGTTTCTTACGGCACTCTTCCAAGTTATATTCAAGATGTTCAATCTGCTTTGTCAGTTCCTCCACAGATTGTTCTTTGCCTGTCTTTTCAAGATGAAAGTGATTTAAATTGCTCATGATCGATCCATATCTCCCCCTTATTAAAACAAAACCCCCGAAGCCTGCCGATGCCTTCCGGCAGACATTAAAATTATTATATGAGAGATTTTCCAAAAATAGAACCGGATATGTAAAAATACATATTCGGTTCTATCATTTCGGGGGATCAAAGGAAATTGAAACTGAGCTGATCGCTTTCTTCCAGATCTCCCATTAATCCCAATTCTTTCATCTTATCTACAACAGATTTGGGCGCCTTTGTCCGGTCACGGAAATTTTCCATAGAAGTAAATGGTTCTCCTTTAGACGCCTCTGCGGCTTCCTTGGCAGCTTTTTCTCCCATACCGTCAATGGCTGAGTAAGGAGGCATGATCTTTCCGTCAATGATTTGAAAGTCTTTTGCCTTTGCCCGGTAGATATCCAGAGGCATGAACTCAAATCCACGGGCATACATCTCATCTGCAATCTTCATTTCCCGCAGAAGATCCAGGTCTGCATTTTTCACCTCAAACTTCGGCGTGTTTTGTATCTCCTTCATCCGGTTATTCAGTTTTTCTTTTCCCATACACATGTCTTCATAGGAAAATGCTTTTGCGCGGATACTGAAATAGGCGGCATAGTAGGCGAGAGGATGAAAAACCTTAAACCAGGCAATCCTCCATGCCATCATGACATAGGCAACCGCATGTGCTTTCGGGAACATGTATTTAATTTGTTTACAGGACCAGATATACCATTCCGGCACATCTTTTTCCCTCATTGCTTCTTCCTGTTCCGGTTTCAGACCTTTTCCCTTCCGGACGCTCTCCATAATCGTAAATGACAAGGCTTCATCCAGACCCTGATTGATCAGATAGACCATAATATCATCCCTCGTACAGATGGAAGTTGAGATTGTAGCATCCCCCTCCTCGATCAGTTTCTGAGCATTGCCGAGCCATACATCTGTACCGTGGGACAGTCCTGAAATACGGACCAGATCCGAAAAGCTCTGAGGATTTGTGTCCAAAAGCATCTGAATAACGAAATCGGTTCCGAATTCCGGTATCCCGAGAGATCCGAGTTTCGTGCCTCCGATCTGTTCCGGAGTGATGCCCAGAACCTCTGTTCCGTGAAACAGAGACATGACAGATTTATCATCCAGGGGTATATTCTGGGCGTTGACTCCTGTCAGATCTTCCAGTCTGCGGATCATGGAGGGATCGTCGTGACCCAGGATATCCAGCTTTAACAGGTTGGAATCGATGGAATGATACTCATAATGGGTTGTAATAATCGGTGATCTTACGTCGTTGGCCGGACGCTGAACGGCAGTAAAGTCATAAATTTCTTTGTCATGGGGCACAACGATGATGCCGCCGGGGTGCTGGCCGGTCGTTCTCTTAACTCCGGTGCATCCTTTCGCCAGCCGTTCGATCTCACATTTTCTTTTCGATATTTCTCTTTCTTCTAAATATTTAAGGACATATCCATAGGCAGTCTTTTCCGCCAGCGTACCGATGGTCCCCGCGCGGTAGGCCTTTCCTTTGCCAAAGATCACTTCCACATATGCGTGGGCCTTACTTTGATATTCCCCTGAAAAATTAAGGTCAATATCAGGTTCCTTGTCCCCTTTAAATCCGAGGAATGTTTCGAACGGAATATCGTGGCCTTCTTTGTTTAATTTTGCACCGCATTTCGGACACACCGCATCCGGCATATCACATCCAGACATACCCATCCTGGCATATTTTTTTACCTCAGGAGAGTCAAAATCCACATAATAACACTCCGGACAGATGTAGTGGGCAGGCAGAGGATTTACTTCCGTGATCCCGGACATGGTCGCCGCAAAAGATGACCCGACAGATCCTCTTGAACCTACCAGATAACCATGGTCCAGGGAATCCCATACAAGCTTCTGTGCGATGATATACATAACTGCATAGCCGTTTCCGATGATGGAATTCAGTTCTTTGTCAAGTCTGGTAGTTACGATGTCCGGCAGGTTCGGACCATAGATATCGTGTGCTTTCTTGTAGCAGATATCCCGGAGATCCCGGTCTGAGTTTTCGATGACCGGCGGACATTTATCCGGATGGATCGGAGAGATATTTTCAATCTGGTCACTGATCTTATTCGGATTTGTTATGACAACTTCTCTGGCTTTATCGCTTCCCAGATATTCAAATTCATGGAGCATTTCCTCCGTTGTACGGAAGTAGAGAGGCGGCTGGCTGTCCGCATCTTTAAATCCTTTTCCGGCCATAAGAATCGCCCGGTAAATGGAATCATCCGGATCTAAAAAATGCACATCGCAGGTAGCAGCCACAGGTTTGCGGAAGGTTTCGCCCAGCTCCACAATCTTCCGGTTGAAATTTCTGATATCCTCAAAAGAGCAGACGTTCTCATGGCGGGCAGATTCGATCATAAACTGGTTATTGCCCTCCGGCTGAATTTCCAGGTAATCATAAAATTCAACAATCTTTGCGATTTCTTCCTCAGACCGCTGATCCACGATGGCACTGTACAGTTCGCCGGCTTCACATGCTGATCCGATGATCAGCCCTTCCCGGTACTTATTGATCAGGGATTTGGGCATTCTGGGGCGCCGGTTAAAGTACCGGACGTGAGATTCCGACACCAGGCGGTTTAGGTTGACTCTTCCGGTGTTATTTTTGACGAGAATGATCCCGTGATAGGTACGGCCTTTTTTAATGAAGTCTTCGGAACCTGCAACAAACTCATTTACCTGATCCAGGTCAAAGATTTCTTTTTCCTCCAGCATCTGAACAAATTTTATGAAGATTTTCCCCGTAGCTGTGGCGTCATCCACTGCCCGATGATGAGTCTCCAGTTTGATGTTCAAATTTTTGCACAGATTATCCAGTGTAAATTTTGCCAGGTGGGTCATCAGGCTTCTTGACAGACCGAGCGTATCCACAATGGTTGGATGAAAATCAAGATCCAGACGTTTCGCATTTTCATGGATAAATCCGGTGTCGAACCCGGCATTGTGAGCCACTAAGACAGAATCCCCGCAGAACTCAAGAAATCTTGGAAGTACAGCATCGATCGTATCTGCATTCATGACCATTTCATCTGTTATTGTCGTAAGCTGTGTGATTTTAAATGGAATCGGAATCTGCGGATTAATGAATTCACTGAAGGTTTCTGTGATCTCACCAGCTATGACCTTTACGGCCCCGATTTCTATGATGCGGTCTGTCTGGCTGTTAAATCCTGTGGTCTCAATGTCGAATACCACAAAATCTCCCCGGAGGGACTGGCCTCTGGAGCGGACTGCCAGATCTCCAAGGTCATCGACAAAATAAGCCTCCACTCCGTAAATAATCTTAAACGGATCGTCTTGTGGAAGCCTTAAATCCTCATAAGCATGCCTTGCAATCGGAAAGGCCTGAAGCACGCCGTGATCCGTGATGGCAACGGCAGGATGTCCCCACTCGTAGGCGCGTTTTACGATGTCATTGATCTGAACAACGCTGTCGTTGTCGCTCATAACTGTATGTAAATGGAGTTCTACTCTCTTGTCCATGGACGTGTCCTGGCGTTTCTCCCTGAAATCCGAGACTGCCTTAATGCCCATGACAGAACCAAGAGATATCTCATGATCAAATTTATCATACATGGCGACCGCCTTAACACGGTAGAAACCGCCTTTTTTCAGATCACTGAGAACCTCCGGGAGCTGTTCATTCCTGACAAAAATTTTACAGGAGATGGTATCCGTAAAGTCCGTGATATGAAAAATAATGATTGTTTTTTCATTTCGAATTTCTCTCGTATCGAGGGTTGTAACCTGTCCGTGGATCACGACTTCACCGATCTCATCGATAATATCTTTGATTTCAATGAGTTCCCCTTCACAGTTTCGGCCGTAAAGAAGGGTCGGATCGTCTTTAAATTTAGGCTTTCTCTTAAACTTGGAATCGTAAGAAAAGTTGGATTCCTTTTTCTTTTTTCTGGCTTTTTTCTCTTCTTCCTGTTCTTTGCTGAGCAGGTCTGCCTGTTCGACAATCCCCTCAATCTCTTTTTGAAGCTTATATTGGCTTTCCTTTTTCAAAGACCGGTCTGTCGTCTTGGAAAAATCAAAGCCAACTTTGATCTCCATGCCAAATTTGTCTTTCAGCGTTGTCTCAAAATATTCTTTGATCTCATCTGCCTTGCTCTTGTTGACAAACGTATTTTCAAAAATAAAGGTAACGACATCGCCATCAATGGCATAGTCTCCTTTTCTGACTACATTAAAAATAACCTCCCCTTTGCCTTTTAACTCAAAGAGGAAGCTTTTCATATAGTGTTCAAATAAATAATCCAGATCGTATTGGGCTGAAAGCCGGAAATACTCCTGAAAGCGTATTTTAACATAGCGCTTTGAAAACAGCTGCTCCCGGATCTGCTGTTCCATCCGCCAGGTGTCGATTCTTGGAATCAGATGGTCGCTTGTAAATGAAATGAAAAGTGTATTTTTTGATTTCTTGAACAGAACCTGACGGATACACACAGTGCGGAACAGTTCTTTTACATCCCCGGATACTTTCAGGTCAGGAAATACCTGAAAAAATTCTTTTGTATGCTCTTTAGCAGTCTGCATCTGATTCACCCCAATGTTCTAATTCATAGCGCAGAGTACTTAAAAGATCCTCCTCCGGGACCTTGCGGATGACCTGTCCTTTTTTCATCAGAAGGCCTTCACCGATTCCGCCTGCGATCCCGATATCCGCTTCCTTTGCCTCACCGGGACCGTTGACGACACAGCCCATGACGGCGACCTTGATATTCAAATGTTCGAAGTCTGCAGCCATCGTCTCCACCTGCCCGGCAAGACTGATCAGATCAATGTTGGTCCTTCCGCATGTAGGACAGGAAACTACTTCGATCCCGCCCCTTCTGAGCCCTAACGTCTTTAAGATCAGTTTAGCGCTTGCGATTTCGTTGACAGGATCTCCGGTCAGTGAGACGCGGATTGTGTCTCCGAGCCCCTGGTGAAGGATAATGCCCAGTCCGACAGCGGACTTGATATTCCCACTGTACACGGTTCCTGCCTCTGTGATTCCGACGTGAAGCGGATAATCAATCTGCTCTGCTACCAGTTCATATGCTCTGGCACACATGAGAACATCAGAGGATTTGATGCTGACCGCCAGATTGTCATAGTCGAATGCCTCGATCATACGGACTTTGTCAACAGCACTCTCCACCAGTCCCTCGGCCGTCACTCCGTGATACTTTTCCACCAGCTCTTTTTCCAGAGAGCCGCTGTTGACGCCTACACGGATCGGAACGCCATACTCTTTGGCTTTTTCAATGACTGCCCGGATACGGTCTTCTCCTCCGATATTGCCCGGATTGATGCGAATTTTATCGGCGCCGTTCTCCATAGCCGCGATGGCGAGCTTATAGTTGAAATGTATATCCGCCACCAGCGGAATGTGAATCCTTTTTTTGATCTCACCCAGGGCATCCGCTGCTTCCGGAGTCGGGACCGTGCATCTTACGATATCACATCCGGCTTTCTCAAGGCTTAATATCTGTGATACGGTAGACTCAACGTCTTCTGTCTTTGTATTGGTCATGGACTGGATCAGCACAGGATTGCCGCCGCCAATCTTCTTATCCCCAATCCGGATGACTTTTGTATTATTTCTAGTAACCATACTAAGACTCCTTTACAACATAATCTTATAGATATCCTGGAACATGACAAAGATCATAAGCCCCAGCAATAAAAACAGGCCGACCGTGTGGACAGCAGCTTCCACGTTTTTTGAAACAGGCTTTCTCCTGACCGCTTCCACGATGAGAAAACAAAGTCTGCCTCCGTCCAGTGCGGGAAGCGGCAGAAGGTTCATAACCCCCAGGTTTGCACTGATCAGGACCGCAATACTCAGCATTGTGGAGAGAAGGACTGTGAAACCGTAAGTGGCTGCCTGGTTATACGTATCCCCTACCTGTTTTACAATGCCTACAGGTCCTGACAGATCATTCAGCGTCAGCTGTCCCGTGGCCAGTTTTACAACACTCTTTACCGTCACGCGAATTTGGAATCCCACCTCATGAAATCCATATTCTATGGTTTTTAATGGATTTAATTTTTGATATGGTTCCCAGCCGATGCCGATCATATACCGCTTGGCTTCTTGGTTAAACTTCGGGGTCACAGAGAGGCTTTTCTCTGTTCCGTCCCGCTTTATCACAATAGGCACTTCTCCGCCTTTATAGTCCAGAAGGAAATAATAAGACAATTCACGGTTATTGTAGATCTTTTTTCCATCAATCTTCAAGACCTGGTCCCCGGCTTTCAATCCTGCTTCCTGAGCAGGAGACTTTGTCTCCACTCTGGCGATATCGGGCAGGTCAGCGCCTGATATACCGATCATAATAAAGGCAAGGATCAGGGCAAAAACAAAATTGAAAAACGGTCCGGCAAAAATGACTGCCATTCTGGCCCAGACAGATTTATTTCCAAAAGCGTCCGCCTCCGGCCGGTCTTCGTCTTCACCCATCATACAGGCTCCGCCAAATGGAAGGAGTTTTACGGAATAATAAGTTTCTCCCACTTGTTTCCCAAACAGAGTCGGACCAAGACCTATACAGAATTCGTCCACACGGATACCATTCTTTTTGGCGACTGAAAAATGTCCCAATTCATGTACAATGATAATAATGCCAAAGATTAAGATTGCAATAATAATGTTCAAGTAATTACCTGCTTTCTATGAATTCATATACCCACTGTTCTGTTTCCAGTACCTCCGTAAGAGATGGATTCTCTATCACATGATGTGCATTCATTGCATCTTCGATCAGATCATAAATCTCTGTAAAAGATATTTTCTCCTGCAAAAACAGAGCCACCGCTTTTTCGTTGGCTGCGTTCAGCACGGCCGGCATGGATCCTCCGGTCCGTCCTGCATCATATGCATATGAAAGACCTTTTAGAACATCGACAGGCGGCTCTTCAAAAGAGATACTTCCCAATGCAGCAAAATCTAAACGGTCTCCCGGAAGAAATCTGCGCTCCGGGTAGTAGAGGGCGTATTGGATCGGCAGCTTCATATCCGGGGTTCCCAGCTGGGCCTTTACCCCGCCGTCCTGAAACTGCACCATAGAGTGAATGATACTCTGCGGCTGTACGACTACCTTGATCCGGTCAAAATCTATATCAAAGAGCCAGCGTGCCTCGATCACTTCCAGCCCCTTATTGACCAGCGTTGCGGAATCTATGGTGATCTTTTTGCCCATAGACCAGTTCGGATGTTTTAAAGCATCTTTTAATGTGACCGTTTTGAGTTCTTCTTTTGTCTTGGTTCGGAACGGTCCGCCGGATGCCGTGATGATCAGGGAATCCACATCTCTATCAGACTCTCCCTGAAGGCACTGAAAAATAGCGGAGTGTTCACTGTCCACCGGATAAATCGAAACTCCGTATTCTTTTGCCAATGGGATGATCAGGTGGCCTGCGGTCACCAGCGTCTCCTTATTTGCGAGAGCGATGTCTTTCTTTGCCCTTATAGCAGCCATCGTCGGCTTTATGCCGATCATCCCGACGACTGCAGTGACGACCAGCGAACAGTACGGCTCAGAAGCTGCCTCGATGAGCCCTTCCGTTCCGGAAAGCACCTGCACTTCGAGATCCTTTACACGAAGACGCAGTTCCTCTGCTCTTTGTTCATCATAGAGAACTGCTGTATGAGGATGAAATTCCCGGATCTGCTGTTCTAAAAGATCCACATTGCTTCCGGCTGCCAGAGCCGTCACGCCAAGATCTTTATTTGCACGTACAAGCTCCAGTGTCTGGGTTCCGATGGAACCGGTAGAGCCGATGATGGAAATGTATTTCACTGCATTGTGCCTCCTGAGATCATCATTGTGAGATAATAAATAACCGGAGCAATCAGTATGATACTGTCAAACCGGTCTAAAATACCGCCGTGTCCTGGAATCAGAGTCCCGAAATCTTTGATCTTGGAATCTCTCTTAATGGCAGAGGCAGCCAGGTCACCGATCACGGATATAGCCGCACCGATTCCACAGATGATCCCGAACATCATCATCGGATTAAAATTAAACCGGATCCTTGTCTTTAAATAGATCCCATATGCTGCTCCTAAGATCACCGCCCCAAGGATTCCGCCGATCAGTCCTTCTATGCTCTTTTTCGGACTCAGCTTCGGGGTCATTTTGTGCTTTCCGATCAGCATGCCCGTGCAGTAGGCCAGTGTATCATTGCCCCACGCGGCCAGGAACAGGAGTACAATAAATTCGCCTCCGTTCTGAGCGATCCTCAGCTGATAAATATAGGAAATCATGACGCTCACATAGACAAATCCAAAAAAACAAGCCATGACCTGGTTCATGTGATATTTGGGAAATCGGACCACATAACAGCCGAGCAGGAAGATCATAAACAAAATGATGATCGATGTGGACCACTGGCCCAGGTCAAAAAACAAGGCGGCATAGTAAAGAATCGTTCCTGTGTATCCAAGGACCGCCAGAGATGATTTCTCTATATTGAATATCTTCAGTATTTCATTGTATCCGATCAGGGCAACGATCGCCGTTAAGAGTAAAGTCACGATCCCTCCCAGGTAAAGGCCAAGGACGGTAACTGCCACTAAAGCAATCCCGCTGATAAGTCTCTGTTTAAACATAAGTCTATATTCCTCCAAATCTCCGTTCTCTTCCGTTATAGTACTCCACAGCTTTTTTCAATTCTTTTTTATTGAAATCCGGCCAGAGCACATCGGTAAAATAAAATTCTGTGTAGGCCAGCTGCCAGAGCATAAAATTTGACAGACGCTGCTCTCCGCTTGTGCGGATCATCAGATCAGGTTCTGGAATACCCTTTGTATCCAGATATCCCGCAAATACATCCTCTGTAATATCCTCTTTTTTCAGGGTGCCGGCCAGCAGATCACCGGCCATTTTTTTCATGGCGCGGATCATTTCATCGCGGCTTCCGTAATTCAGGGCAATCGTAAAATTAATTCCTGTGTTGCCCTTGGATGCTTCTTCAAGCTGTTCGATCTTTTCCCTGAGATCCTCTGAAAGGCCGGTCACGTCTCCGATGACGCGGACCCGCATATTATTTTTATTTGCCCGTTTGATGCATGTTTTTAAGTAATCCCTTAAAAGCTTCATCAAAGCATCCACTTCATCCTTCGGACGTCTCCAGTTTTCGGTTGAAAATGCGTATACCGTCAGGTATTTGATGCCCATGTCAAATGCATCCTCAATGATTCTCTCCACCGTCTTGCTGCCCTGTGCATGCCCCATATTCCTGGGAAGGAATCTTTTTTTCGCCCATCTGCCGTTGCCGTCCAGAATGATCGCAACATGCTCCGGCACTCTCATTGACTCCATAGAACACCTCCGTCAAATCATCGAAAAAACAGGGCTGACTCAAACCAGCCCTGCTGCTTTTCTTTATTGTTATACCGTCATGATCTCTTTTGACTTTGCTTCCACCGCATCATCAATTTTTTTAATATATACATCTGTAAGCTTCTGAACTTCAGATTCCTGGTCTTTTAGCTGGTCATCGTTCAGTTCATTGGCTTTGTTCATTTTTTTCAATTCGTCATTAGCATCTCTGCGGATATTCCGGACTGCAACTTTTGTTGTCTCTCCTCTTTTTTTGATATCCTTTGCCAGATCTTTTCTGCGTTCTTCCGTGAGTTCCGGGAAATTCAAGCGGATCGCAGACCCGTCATTGTTAGGAGTGATTCCGATGTCAGACATCATGATCGCTTTCTCGATCTCTCCGAGCAGATTCGGCTCCCATGGCTGGATCAGGATCGTGCGTGCTTCGGGAACAGAGACATTGCCCACCTGCTGGATCGGAGTCGGTACTCCGTAATAGTCTACGGTAACTTTGTCCAGAACATGGGGATTGGCCCGTCCTGCACGTATCGCCATAAATTCTGATGTCATGTTCTCATAAGACTTCTGCATCTTATCTTCAAATTTTTTTAACATTTTTCTTCCTCCTATTTTACGGTAACATATGTACCATTGAATTTTCCTTTTAATAAATCAGCTATGCTGTCCGGCTCATTGAGCCCGAACACTGCAAGGGGCATCTTGTTTTCCAGACACATGATCGTAGCTGTCAGATCCACGACTGCAAGCTTTTGATCCAATACTTCATCTAAACTGATCGTATCGTATTTTTTTGCATCGGGGTTGACCGCGGGATCGCTGTCGTATACACCGTCAATAGACTTTGCGAGCAGTATCGCATCTGCCTCGATCTCCACGGCGCGCAGAGCCGTTGCCGTATCGGTAGAAAAATACGGATGCCCGGTTCCGCCGGCAAAGAAAGCGATCTTTCCGTCTTCCATGGCTTTTACCGCCTTGTCTTTGGAAAACAGTTCTGTAAACGAACCGCACACAAATGGGGTGAATACTTCGGTCTCAAGCCCTGCGGTGCGGAAAGCGTCCGCAACATAAATACAGTTCATCACCGTAGCCAGCATGCCGATCTGGTCTGCTTTTGTCCGTTCCATATTCTCGCTTGTGCGTCCTCTCCAGAAATTACCGCCTCCGATGACAATGGAAATCTGGAGGCCCCGGTCGGCTAAAACCTTGACCTGTCTTGCCACATCCATACAGGTAGCTTCGTCAAAACCGGTCTTTTTATCTCCCGCGAGAGCTTCGCCGCTCAGCTTTAAAAGAATCCGTTTCATATCCTTTATATCTTTCATGAACATACCTCATCTATCGTATTTTTCTGTTTCTCTCTGATGAATTATAGCATAAACCATACCAAAGGACAACTGAAAATCAGCTGTCCTCACTGTCCAGTATAATCGTAAACGGTCCGTCGTTTGCGAGTGTCACTTCCATCTCCGCACCGAAGATCCCGGTCTCGACTTTAGGAACTTTTTTTCTGCACTCCGATATGATATATTCATACAATTCTTCTGCAAGATCCGGTTTTCCTGCATTGATGAAAGAAGGCCGGTTGCCCTTTCTGCAGTCTGCATAGAGGGTAAACTGGGAGACGAGCAAAAGGCTTCCGTCCACATCCTTCAGTGCAAGATTCGTCTTTCCGTTTTCATCATCAAAAATTCTTAACCCCACCATTTTTTTGATCAGTTTATCCGCTGTCTCTCTCGTGTCGTTCTGACCGACACCAATCAGCACGAGAAAGCCTCGGTCAATGCTTCCGACCGTTTTGTGGTCCGCATCCACTTTGGCATGGCTGACTCTTTGAATTACAAATTTCATATGCTCTCTCTTTCTGTCAATTTCCAAAAATTCTTCCTGTAATCTCTTCCGCTTTCCTGTAAACGAAATCTGGTTCTTCTCCGATGGAGAATTCTCCGTCCTCATAGAGGATCTTTCCAGCAACCATGGTGAGCCGGACATTCTGCTTGCTGCCGCTGTAAACTAAGTTTTTTGTCAGATTGTGGACCGGCCGCATATTGGGCTGGTTCAGATCGATCAGGATTAAGTCCGCCTGCTTCCCTTCTGCGAGAATATCACAGTCAGAAAGCCCCATTGCCGCTGCGCCGCCTAAAGTTGCCATTTTGAGCACAGTGTCCGCATCTGTGGCCGAGGCGTCGTTTTCCCGGTATTTGGAGAGCCCTGTGATCAAAAACATTTCCCGGAACATATCCAGGCAGTTGTTGCTTGCGGGACCGTCTGTCCCGATGGCCAGGCTGATTCCCATATCCAGCATCTGCTTTATTGGTGCAATACCGCTTGCCAGCTTCAGATTAGATGCCGGATTGGTGATCACAGACACCCGGCGTCTTTTCAAAATCCGGAGATCTTCCGGTTCCATATGGACACAGTGAAAACACCCGCCTCCATTTTCAAACAGGCCCAGACGATCCATGTAAGCCGTCGGCGTCAGCCCGGTGCGCTCTCTGCAGGAGATGACTTCCGGGAGGCCCTCTGAACTGTGAGTATAAACCGGGGCATGATACTGATCCGACAGCTCTTTTACAGCGCGAAGCTTCTCTTCGGATGTAGTATACTCCGCATGAAATCCAAGCCGAAAGCTGATCAGACTGTCTTCTTTGTTATATTTTTGATACCATTCGTCCAGCTGTTGGGCAGACTGTGAAAAATCGTTCAGGGCACCGCAGAGCACTGTCCTGAATCCGCAGTCTTCGGAGGCCTGAGCAATCGTATCGGGTGTTAAATACATATCGAAATTAGCTGTCATCCCGCTCGTCAGATATTCCATGACAGCCAGTTTAGAGAGATGATAGATATCATCGGGAGTGAGTTTTGCCTCCCACGGAAAAACCTGCCGGTTGAGCCATTCGAGCAACGGCAGGTCATCTGCATGGGATCTTAAAAAGGTCATGGCGGAATGAGTGTGGGCATTTTTAAAGCCCGGCATTAAAAGACCGCCCCGGGCGTCAATCTCTCTTTTAAACGGCCGGGCATCTCCGGAATCTGCGGGTGGTTTTTCACCAATATATGAAATACGGGACCCGTCAGTTTGGATTTCTCCGTCAAACGGCTGCATACCGTTTTCCATTGTAAGAATTTTAGCATTGTAGATCCTTATCATGGGACTCTCCTTTAAATATACCGCCGGAACTGCTTTTCTCAGAGCAGCTCCGCTATCTTTATGATCCCTTCTTTGAGCAGTGCCTTGAACACAGGAGCCACTTTATCGGCAGTCTCCTGAACCTCTTCATGGCTTAAAGGCTTCATTGTAATACCTGCACCCGGATTGGTGATGCAGGAAATACCGCAGGTTTTCATCCCCATATGCTTTGCGGCTACGGCTTCGCAGGCTGTACTCATGCCAACCGCATCCGCTCCCAGTATTCTGCACATCTTGATCTCCTGGGGAGATTCAAAATTCGGTCCGCTGAGCTGTACATAGACACCTTCCTTTAAATCAATTTCAAGTGTCCTGGCGATTCTGCGGAAAATATCCTGAAATCTGTCATTATAAATGCCTGTCATGTCACAGAAACGTTCTCCAAGCTTTTCCAGATTCGGTCCAATCAGCGGAGAAGGAACAAAGGTGGAAATCTGGTCAGTGATCATCATGAGATCACCGGCGTCAAATTCGTCGTTGACACCTCCTGCCGCATTGGTAAGGATCAAGGCTTTGGCGCCCATCATTTTCATCAGGCGGATCGGCAGAACTACATCTGTCATATCATAACCTTCATAGTAATGAACTCTTCCCTGCATGATCACAACGGGCACCTTTTCTACATAACCAAAGATAAATCTTCCTTTATGGCCTTCCACTGTAGACACCGGAAAATCCGGCAGATCCCTATATTCTACAATCGTCTCAATCTGAATATCTTCTGCAAAACCGCCTAGTCCTGATCCGAGCACAACGGCTATCAGCGGCTTAAAATCTGTTTTTTCCTGCATGCTCTCATAGCATCTCTGTAATTTTTCGTAAACCGCATTCATCACGGTCCCTCCTTTATGAAATCAAATGAATATTATATTCTGCACCATGTTTCGACAGCCATGTTTTCGGCTGTTCATAATCCGGCATATACTGTGCGACCGCCTCATAAAATGCCGGGGAATGATTCATGACTTTTAAGTGGGCAAGTTCATGCACCACTACATATTCAAGAACTTTCCGCGGCATCAGGATCAGCTTCCAGTTAAAATTCAAGTTTCCTCTGCTGCTCGCGCTGCCCCAGCGGGTTTTCTGCTCACGGATCGTTATTTTCCCGCAGGAAACACCCATCTGTTCTGCATATATCCGGCAGAGCCGTGTGATCACAGTCTTTGCTTCCTTTTTATAGTTTTCCCGTTCTTTAGCAGTCATACGAATTTTTTTCTGATTTCTTTTTCTCTCCGCTGAAAGCTTCATGTGGTGTCTGATCCAGCCTTGCTTCTCCTCGATAAATTTGCGGATCTCACCTTTTGGAAATCGCTCGGGCGCCCTGACGATCACCTGGCCGTCCGCAGTCACTGTGACGGCCAGAGTTTTTCTGCCGCTGTAAATCACTTCATAGTCTAATGCCTGATCCACTGGTAAACCACTCCCTCCAGCAGTGCCTTGGACGCGGCAAAATATTCACGGATCCTGTCTTTGTGTCTGCTTTGATAGATCACCGAATCCGAGATCACCGCATGGGCGTTCAGTCCTGCGGCTTCTGCCAGATAATCCGTCCTTGGAACATAGAGTTTCTGCGTGCACACATAAAATGATTTTCCGGGAAATGCGGAACATGTATTTTTCATTGTGCGGAATGTATCGAGACCTTCCCGGTCTTCATATATATTTTCTTGTGGAATTCCTCTGAAAAGCAGGTACATTTTCATGAACTTTACTTCTTTTCTCGTCCCTGAGATCAGAATAAACTTTCCGATGCTGGCCCGGTAAAGCCTCAGCGCCCCGTCCAGACGGTCTTTCAGCTGTGCGCCTATGACACCGTTTTTAACGAGTGCTCCCGGGACCAAAATGCCGTCCCGCTTTTTTAACGCCTCACAGAAGAACACATCCGCTGCAGCCCTCTTTTGTTTTCCGTGCAGCTTTCTGTATGAAAACAGAGAAAACCCTGCGGGCAGGATACCCGGAAGAAACCAGAGCCCTGTATGTCTTTTTTTGCCGTTCATCTCTCATTACTCCTTACTTACTGACCGTCATCTTCGGTTTGTTCCTGCTGCTGTTCCGTTGTGGCCGGCTGCTCCGTCGTGGCAGGTTTTGGTGCCTCGGTCTTCTGCTGTGTGGCTGTCGTCGTTTTCTGCCGTTCGGCCGTAGTCTTCTTCTGTCTGCGCGTCGTCGTACTCTTGTGGGCTGCGGTCGTACTCTGATGATTGGAGCCGGTGTTTTCTGTGCCCCGCTCCTGAGTCTGCTGATCTTCTGAGGACCCGGTGTCTTCTAAAGTCGTCTCTTCCGAGGATGTCTCGGTTGCCGATGAATCTTCCTTATCCTTTTTAAATCCTCCGGAAAACATTACAACAATGACCATGCAAATGATCACAGCGACTGTCCCAAAGATCAGTGCGATCATATTTTTTTTACTGATCTGCATTGTCTTATCTCCTGTTCTTATATAAATTTTTGTTTTATTTTCCTTCTATGTGCCGTCTCCATTATAAAAGAGGAATGATAGTGTGTCAATTTTTACTAACAAAGAAATTATATCATAGAATCATGCTGGGAATTATGTAGAATCTTTTTCAGTTGGTATCTTTGACTTGTAAAATGGTTTTTTGGACATTATACTAGTAGTGATATAATATTGACAAAAAATAATCAAATAAGCTAAGGGGATGAAAACATGTATTGCACAAAAAATATTACAGACGATTTATATTGGATCGGAGGAAACGACAGGAGACTCGCCCTGTTTGAAAACATTTTTCCGGTGCCAAACGGTGTTTCTTACAATTCTTATGTGCTGTTAGATGAAAAAACAGTGCTTTTCGATACGGTGGACAAGGCTGTCAGTGAACAGTTTTTTGAAAATCTTGTCCATGCGCTCGGAGAACGCACACTGGATTATGTGATTATTAACCACATGGAGCCTGATCACTGTGCCATGCTCAAAGAAGTAATCATGCGATATCCGGATGTTCAGATCGTATGCAATGCCAAGACAGCGGACATTATCAAACAGTTCTTTAAGATCGAGACGGACGCTGTCATCGTGAAGGAAAACGATACCCTTTGTACAGGAAAACATACTTTCACATTCCTTATGGCACCTATGGTACATTGGCCGGAAGTTATGGTCACATATGATACGACGGACAAAATATTATTTTCAGCAGATGCTTTCGGAACATTCGGAGCGATCAACGGAAATCTGTTTGCCGATGAGATTGAATTTGAACACAAATGGCTGGATGACGCCAGAAGATATTATACGAATATCGTAGGAAAATACGGAGCTCAGGTACAGGCGCTGTTAAAGAAGGCTTCCAATGTGGAAATCGGGATGATCTGTCCGCTCCACGGTCCGGTATGGAGAAAAAATATTGAGTGGTTCGTTGAAAAGTATCAGAAATGGAGCACTTATGAGCCGGAAGACCAGGGTGTCATGATCGCTTATGCATCTATTTACGGCAACACGGAAAATGCAGCCAATGTACTGGCTTCCCGCCTCGCTGATAAAGGTCTTAAAAATATTGCCATGTACGATGTGTCCGTAACCCATCCGTCTGTGGTTGTTTCCGAAGCATTCCGCGCAAGTCATCTGGTATTTGCATCCCCGACATACAACGGCGGTATTTTTCCGAATATGGAGACCGTGCTGCTTGATCTGAAAGCCCATAATCTTCAGAAACGTACCGTAGCGTTCATGCAGAACGGAACGTGGGCAGCCACATCCGGCAGGCAGATGAATGAGATGGTGTCAGGGATGAAACAAATGACGGTCCTGGAACCAACCATCACGATCAAATCTGCACTGAATGACAGCCAGTCAGAGGAAATCGACGCGATGGCTGATGCAATTTTGGAATCTATGAACTAAAGAAATTATATACAAAAAGACGCTTTTAAAGGCTTTGTAATCAGGCCGTTTAAAAGCGTCTTTTTTATCCTCCGATCTGAGACATTTTCCGGCTGTCTGCTTCACCATCCGTGTCTCTCTCAGAAAATCGGTGTCCTTCGGGCTTATCCAGAACAGTCTGGCGTATGAGCTGTGAAAGATCTCCTCTTGATATTCCGGATCTTAATTTTTCTCTCAGAGGGATGCCGCGGCTGTAATACAGGCAGGGCTTTAAGAAGCCTTCTGAGGTGAGCCGGATTCTGTTGCACTGTCTGCAGAATTTACAGTGTACCGCATCGATGAAGCCCACGGCTCCGGAAAAACCGGGAATTTTTAAGTATCTGGCAGGTCCGTTTCCACGGATTTGTTCTTCTTTTTTAATCCCGGGATATGTTTGACGGAGCAGAGATATGATCTCATCTGAATTCATACCGGTAAATTGTGTTCCGAAGCCGATAGGCATCATCTCAATAAAGCGGATGTCAACGTGATCCTCTCTTCCGATTTCCAGCAGATCCAAGATTTCATCGTCGTTGATGCCTTTCATGACCACACAATTTACTTTCGTGTTCAGACCCATGCGGGCAGAGTTTCTGACGGCTGACAAAACTGTCTGTACTCCTGTTTTCCCGGTGATCTCTTTATATTTCTTCTCGTCCAGCGTGTCCAGGCTGATGTTGATGCCGTCGATCCCTGCCTCTTTCAGCCGTTCAAGATACGGTTCTAAGAGGAGGCCGTTGCTGGTCAGGGTAACCTGCCTGACTCCGGGAAGCTGTTTCAGTCTTTCTATAAAGCCGGCGCATCCTTTCCTCACCAGAGGCTCTCCCCCTGTGATCTTAAACTTACAGATGCCCAGATCTGCGGCGCTCTCACATATGCTTAACAGTTCTTCGTAGCTTAAAATATCTGTATGTTCCACTGATGGAATATCCTCCGGCATGCAGTACCGGCACCTTAAATTACAACGGTCAGTGACGGAAATCCTCATGTAATCAATTGTGCGTCCATAGATATCTTTCATCACTGTGTGTCCTTTCTATCTCAAAAACAGACGAAGCAGCCTGTTTTTTCTCTTGCTGTACGGGTGGTAACGAATGGGAAGATCCGTCCATGTTGATTTTTTTACGATACTTTTTCTGTGGCTGAATGTCCGAAAGCCATATTCGCCGTGATAGGAGCCCATGCCGCTCTCACCGACTCCCCCGAATCCCATGTGTGACGTGGCAAGATGAATGACGGTGTCGTTGATACATCCGCCTCCGAAAGCCATGTTGTTAAGAATCCACTGTTCCATCTTCTTGTTTCCTGTAAACAGATAGAGAGCCAGGGGCTTCTCCATCTGCCTGATATGCTGTACCGCGTCAGAAAATCTACGGTAGGACAGCACAGGAAGTACAGGGCCAAAGATCTCTTCCTGCATGACGGGGGAATCCCACGATACCTCCGGAAGAATAGACGGTGCTATTTTCAGTGTTTTTTCACAGCCGTATCCTCCGAGGACTGCAGTCTCTTCCCCGATCAGCTTCATAATCCTGTGATAGTGTTTTTTATTGACGATTTTTGGGTATTCACTGTTTAGGAGAGGCTCCTCTCCAAGCATCCTGCGGGTCTGGAAGATCAGTTCTTTTATCAAAGTCTCTTTTACTGCTTCGTGTACGAGGATATAGTCCGGGGCCACACAGGTCTGTCCGCTGTTTAACAATTTTCCGAACACGATCCTCCTGGCAGCCAGGGAAAGATCTGCCGACCTGTCCACGATACAGGGACTCTTTCCTCCGAGTTCCAGGGTTACGGGCGTCAGACGGCGTGCCGCATGTTCCATGACGATTTTCCCCACTGCCTTGCTGCCGGTAAAGAAAATATGATCAAACTTCTGGCTGAGAAGCTGCTTGTTCTCCTCTCTTCCGCCTTCTACGACAGAGATATAATTCGCTGGAAAAGCCTCCTCGACGATGTGCCGGATCAGCGCGGATGTGTTGGATGCGTCTCGGGACGGCTTTAAGATACAGCAGTTTCCGGCGGCTATGGCTCCGATCAAAGGAGCAAACGTCAGTAAAAAGGGATAATTCCACGGAGCCATGATCAAAACCACACCCAGAGGCTCGGAGATTTCAAAGCTTTTTGCGTGAAACTGGCTGACCGGCGTAGGCTTTCTCTTCGGTTTCATCCAATTTTTTAAATGTTTTTTTGCATGAGTTAATTCACTGTAAAATAATCCGATTTCTGTCATATATGATTCAAAGCCGGATTTGTTCAAATCTTTTTTCAGGGCACGCTCCAGCTGTTTTTCATGGCTTTTGACTGTCTGCTCTAAACGGCAGAGAGCTTCCATCCGAAAAGCGTAAGACTGTGCAGCACCTGTATAATAAAAATTCCTCTGAAGTTTTACCAATCGTTCAATGGTCATAAAGGTTCCTCCTTATGGAATAAAAAAGAAAAAGATATCTGTTCATAGTCAGACTTTTTTTCCAGCGGCCCGGGTGTTTTCTGTAAAATGAATTCGGTCTGTCCGTCATCCATAAGCCATACCCATGCATCTTTCGGGTCCAGGATGAGAGGCATCCTGTGGTGAACACCTCTCACTGATTCATTTGCTTCTGTGGTAAGAATCACGAAACGCTGCCAGGAACCGAACTGATTCCAGCATCCTGCCATCAGCAGCGGTTTTCTGTCTGTGCGCTCAAAAGTATATTTCGTCTTTTCGCTGTCCCACTCATAAAAACCGCGGGAAGGTACGAGAATTCTTTTGGTGCGGACGCTGTCTCTGAACATCTTTTTTTCCAGTGCACCCTCCGCTCTTGCATTGAAAATCAGCTTATTTTTCTCAAAACCGGGAAATCCCCATCTCATCTTTTCAAACCCAATTCCTTTCGGTGTGGAAATCAGGACATCCGCAGTATCCGCGGGATGAATATCCTCCGCCGCCGGGACAACATCTTTTGTTCCGGGAATTTTGAATATATCATAGAGTTCTTTTGCCACTGAAGGGTCTGTAAAATATCTTCCGCACATAGTGCTCTCCTGTCCGTTAAGCTTTATTTTTTCTCTGTTTGATCACTTTAAGCCTGGTGAATTCTTCTCTCTCTTTCTCTTCCAGGGCATTGGATATCTCGCTCACAAGACTCCTGTAAGAGGGAATCGTAATGTTTTTCAAGGCATTTGCACGCTTTTGCGTCTTTTTGATGCTGGCTGCCAGCCGGTAGGCAGAGTTTTCAACCATGGAAAGCCGGATCGTCAGATCTTTGACTTTCCGGAAAGCTTCTCTTGCTTTGTCGATGGATTCCCTCGTAGTGCTGAAGGAATAGGTCGGAATGTTTTGATCCGGTGTGTAAGTCACCAGAGGGATCTCTGTTCCCATGATACTGCGGCTCTTTATCTGAATGGAATCCTCGATGGGCACCGTGTAGGCCAGCTGGTCTGTCTCGCTGATGCCGTGTTCAATATTTGCTTCCTGAAGACATTGATAGGCGTACGTAAAAGTCACATCAATCTGTTCCTGAATATCCTTCGCCTGATCAATCAGGTTCATAAGCTCTCTGATCAAAATGTTCCGCTTCTTGTCCATCAGATCATACCCCTGCATCGCCAGGGCGAGAGAATTTTTAGCGAGCATCAGATTCCCCTTGGTCGGAAAAGTTCTCGTGTCCATATGTCCGCCTCCTTTCGTTCAGCTTGGACTAAAACATTAAAGAATCCGTCGCCGCCGGAGGCCTGCTGTCCTCCGGATTTTTGGAATAAGTCTCCTTATCTCCGGTCTTTCGATAATAACGGTCCAAAAGCTTCGTGTCAACACGGTCCAGTTCTTCTCTCGGGAGAATGGCGAGGAGTTCCCAGCCGAGATCGAGGGTCTCTGTCACCGTACGGTTTTCCTCACTTCCCTGTCCGATGTACCGTTCCTCAAACTCTTTTCCAAACTCTAAATACTTTTTGTCAATCGGAGACAGTTCGTCTTCCCCGATGACGGAGGCCAGATTTCTGGCGTCTCCCACTTTTGCATAGGCGGAGAAAAGCTGATTTGCCAGATCCTGATGATCTTCCCTCGTATAGCCCTCTCCGATTCCGTCTTTCATAAGGCGGGACAGGGACGGGAGCACACTGATCGGCGGATAGACAGCCTGACCGTGCAGGCTGCGGTCCAGCACGATCTGTCCTTCCGTAATATATCCGGTGAGATCCGGGATGGGATGCGTGATATCGTCATTGGGCATTGTAAGGATCGGTATCTGGGTCACTGATCCGTCGATGCCTTCCACAATGCCCGCCCTCTCATAGATCATTGCCAGTTCACTGTATAAATAACCGGGAAATCCTTTCCGGCTCGGAATTTCTCCCTTTGAGGAGGAAACTTCCCTCATGGCCTCCGCAAAGGCCGTCATATCCGTCAGAATGACTAAAATATGCATGTGATGTTCAAAGGCCAGATATTCTGCCGCGGTCAGCGCCACCTTGGGTGTGATCAGCCTCTCAGCCACCGGGTCATTGGCCATATTTAAAAACATTGCCACATGGCTTAAGGCACCGCTCTCCTCAAACGTCCTGCGGAAGAAATCCGCATCGTCGTGTTTGACACCCATGGCGGCAAAGACGATACCAAAGTTTTCCATGCTGTCCCCGCCCAGTGAAGCCTGGGTCACGATCTGGGCAGCCAGCTGATCATGGAGCAGCCCATTTCCCGAAAAGATAGGAAGTTTCTGTCCCCGGATCAGTGTCATCAGGCCGTCAATTGCCGAAATCCCTGTGCATATAAAATTTCGCGGATACTCCCTGCGGACCGGATTCAGGGGCAGTCCGTTGACATTGCGTTTTACGTCCGACACAATGGGTCCCAGTCCGTCGATAGGCTTCCCAAGGCCGTTTAATGTCCTCCCGAGGATGTCGGGAGAGAGAAAAATTTCCATTGGATGCCCCGTAAGCCTTGTATGAGTATTGGAAAGCCCCATATTATCCGTTGTGTCAAACACCTGGATGATCGCTTTGTCCTCGTAAAGTTCTATGATCTTTCCAAGCTTTTTTTTATTTCCCTCCACGACAAACTCTACAATTTCCTCATAGAAAGCATCTCTGCAGCCCTCCAGTACCACCAAAGGTCCATTGATCCTGTCAAGTCCCAAATATTCAATCGGCATGTGAAACACTCCTTTCAGGTACAATTTTTTTACACTGCAGACAATTTATCCGTTTTTCTCGATCACCTTCTGGTAAAAATCATCCACTGCTTTTCGATATTCATCAAACATCTCAAGCTTGTCATTGGGTACGTCATATTTCATGGAGATCACAGATTCAAACACCGTATCTTCTTTCAAAACAGACATGGGCATATTCATACTGATCAACAGCTTTGCCTTTTCATATAAATAGAGGATTACATCCATCATCTCAAACTGTTTTTCCATAGATACGCAGGTATCGTCTTTATGAAAGGCATTCTGCTGCAGAAATCCAAGACGGATCACTCTGGCGATCTCCAGAATCAGCTTCTGGTCATCGGGAAGCACATCGCTTCCGATCAGTTTGACGATTTCCATCAGGCTGCTCTCCTGATTTAAGAGAGCCATGATGCGGTTTCTGTGATCCACAAACTCCACGGAGACGTGTTCTTCATACCAGGGTGCCAGATCTTTTAAGTATTCACTGTAACTGGTCAGCCAGTGAATGGCAGGGAAATGTCTTGAATAAGCAAGACTTTTGTCAAGTCCCCAAAAGCACCGCACAAACCTCTTTGTATTCTGGGTCACCGGTTCTGAAAAGTCGCCTCCCTGGGGCGATACCGCGCCGATGATCGATACGGAGCCTTCTGTGCCGTTTAAATTCTTCATCATACCCGCCCTTTCATAAAAGGCCGACAGTCTTGAGGCAAGATAGGCAGGAAAGCCTTCCTCCGCCGGCATCTCCTCCAGCCGTCCGGAAAGTTCTCTCAGCGCTTCCGCCCAGCGGGACGTAGAATCTGCCATGATTGCCACGTCATATCCCATATCCCTGTAATATTCGGCCAGGGTCAGTCCAGTATAAATGCTTGCTTCCCTGGCGGCAACAGGCATATTGGACGTGTTGGCGATCAGGACTGTGCGGTCCATCAGGGGATTCCCGTTCTTCGGGTCCACCAGCTTGGAAAACTCCTCCAATACCTGTGTCATCTCATTTCCGCGCTCTCCGCATCCGATATAAATGATGATGTCGGCATCCGACCACTTGGCGATCTGATGCTGAGTCATCGTCTTGCCGGTTCCAAAGCCACCCGGGATGCAGGCCGTACCGCCTTTTGCAATGGGGAACATCGTATCCAGAATCCTCTGTCCGGTAATCAGCGGCCTGGATGCCGGATAGCGCAGGCTGACCGGTCTCGGAACTCTGATGGGCCACTGCTGCATCATAGGAAGTTCTTTGAGATCACCGTTTTCCTGTCTTACGGTAACCAGCGGTTCATCGATGGTATAGCTGCCGTCGCAGACTGTCTTTTCGACGACACCCTGAACTCCGGGAGGCACCATGCACCGGTGAGTGATGGCGGCCGTCTCCGGCACTTGGGCA
>NZ_FR889190.1:42993-43227 GCF_000432215.1 Anaerostipes sp. CAG:276 | reverse complement strand
CCCCCGGTTTTATCTGATCTCCCGCCGATACGGTGATCTGTGTTTCCCAGCGTTTTTGATAATCCAGGGAATCTACCTGAGTTCCCCGGCTGATATATTTTCCGGACTGAGCGGCAATCTGTTCGAGAGGGCGTTCAATTCCGTCAAAGATATTATGGAGAATTCCCGGTGCCAGTGACACAGAAAGCGGATGTCCGGAGGCCTCTGCCCGGTCTCCGGGACGAATGCCTGTGG
>NZ_FR889190.1:24313-42941 GCF_000432215.1 Anaerostipes sp. CAG:276 | reverse complement strand
CCGTAGCCGCATTCTTATCCAGGGAGATCACCTCTCCCACCAGTTTCTCCGGTCCCACATAGACCATCTCGGACATTTTAAAGCCAATGTCTCCCTTCACGTAGATGACCGGTCCGTTGATTCCGTATATACGGCCTGTCTCAGACATTTTTCTCACCTCCCCGGAACAGAAAATCCGCGTATTCTTTCTCAAGTGCCCGGCTGAAAGAACGGTCAATCAGAATATTTTTGGTCCGGATGACTGCCCGGATTCCGCCGGTAAAATCTTCGCTGCTGACCGTCAGCAAAGCTCCGGTCCTCTCTTCTATGGCTTCCTTTAACTCTCTGTCCGAAGCATTGATATAGATCACAGTCTCCTCCCCGTCAGCATAGAGCATGGCTTCTCTGACCTGGCGGCTGAGAAGATCCAGGTATTCCCCGGTTTTCATATAAATCTTCAGCAGTTCGCGGACCCGTCCAAAAAGTTTCTTTTTTAACTCTTCCTGATATTCATTCAGTTCTCTCCTGAGCCTTATCTGATACTCAGAAATATCTCTGTTCTGCCTTAACCTGATTCGGGCTTTTTCATTCCCGATCCTGTTCTCGGCCTGCATCTTCATTTTCTGCTGATGTTCCGACAATCTGTGAGACAGAAAATCCGCATGTCCTTTGATCAGGGCATTTCCCTCGGACCTTGCCTCTTTCATAGAAACCCTCTGCAGGTTCTGGATTTTTTCTTCCAATGTCATTTGGGGTCACCTTCTTTGCAATCCTTAAAGCTTCAGTCCAATGGCTTCATTTACATACGATGTGATAAAGTCTTTTCTGCGTCCGGTTCCGTGGCGGTCAGGAATCTCGACAATCAGGGGCATTTTCCTGTTCAGTCTGATCTCGTCGATGATCTCGGGAAATTCCCTGCCAAACTTTTCCGTGAGCAGCACAATGCCGATCGTGCTGTCGGTCATGACCTTCTCAAGTGCACGGGAGAGTTCCTCTCTTTCATGGACAACGATGCCGTCCACGCCGGCAAGCCGCATTCCTGTGCAGGTGTCGACATTATCACTGATCAAAAACATTTTCATGGCTCACAGCTTTCCCAGGATCATAAAGGCGATGACCAGCCCATAAAGGCAGATTCCTTCCGCCAGCCCTGCAAAGATCAAAGATTTACCGAAAATACTGCTGTCCTCACTGATGGCGCCGAGAGCAGCGCTTGCGGCGCTGGCCACGGCAATTCCTCCGCCGATGCCGGAAAGACCAGTAGAAAGAGCCGCTGCCAGATATCCGATCCCGGCCGATGGATTGCCGGAGGCCGAAGCCGCCTGCACTCTTTCGGGATAAAGCATAACCACTGCGGCAATCAGAAGAGTGCCGAAGAAAAAGAAAACATTGACTCCCAGAGCCTTCTTATATCTGGATTTCTTTTTCTGCCCTAACAGAAAGTATCCGAACGGTATTAAAACGCTTAAAATCAAGGCTGCAATCAGCACAAGCTTTGTTAATGTATTCATAGTGAAGACCTCCTTTGATCCGATGTGTCCTATTTGGTTTTATGTCTGTACGGCCGGAATTCCGTTCCGCCTCCCTGATAAAAGCGGCTGAATATTTCATAATATTCGAGTCTCAGCACCTGGATGCCCACGATGAGTCCTTCCATCAGACAGACAAACAGGTTTCCGAATACGATCACCGCCCAGTTGATATGCCCTTCTTCCGCTCCGGACAGCATCATGACGACTCCCATCATGGCTCCGTGGCTGACAGCAAACGCTCCGATCCTCACAAAAGACAGAGTGTTGGAAAAGTAGCTTAACAGTGTCTCAAATAATTCAAAAAATGCCTGGACGAAAAACATAAGCTTCCCCTCTTTCAGTTCTGGCCTGTGTCTTTTCAGCATGCCGGAGAGGGGTTCCTTCAGTGCGATCATAAGCAGCGGAATGCCGAACATGACAGCCAGTATGACCGTTCCCGGCATCCTGCGGCCCGTGACAAACATAAATACTGCCAGGAGTACAGAGCCATAAAACAGAAGTCCTGCGGCTCCGCTGGCTCCAAACAGTGATTCTCCCAGATCACCGGCTCGTACAGAAAATATAATGTGCAGGATCATGGTCAGAAGAATCAAAAATGTTCCAAAAATAATCGCCGCGATGAAGACCGTATTCATCTTTCCGATACCCGGAACATTCATCATTGCCTCCTGGGGCTTCAGCCATCTGGCCTGTATAATATTCTCAAATCCAAAAAAGCTTCCGTACATCCAGCCGAAAAAGGAAGAACAGACGCCGGCAGCCGCAATGATCCCGGCCAGGTCAGCCTTTTTTGTCAGATAGAGCAGCATACCTCCCGCAAAAAGACATAATCCCTGTCCCAGATCTCCGAACATGATGCCGAAAATAAGAGGATACGTCATCGCAATAAAGATCGTCGGATCAATCTCGTTGTGAGAAGGCAGTCCGTACATTTTCACAAACATTTCAAATGGCCTGAGCACCTTTGGATTGTGCAGTTTCGTAGGGGGCTCTCCGAAGTAATCCTCGTGTTCATCCTCCACCATTAAAAACAGCTTTTGGTCGTTCTTAATGTCTTCGGTAAAACTTTTGACGTCTTCTTCTGACATCCAGCCGCATAAAATATAAAAATTCTCGTGTTTGTCCTCCACACATGCCGCCATCTTCCTCACGTCAAAATTTGCCGATAAAGCCGCTAAGGTTTCCCTGGCGGCATAAATCTTATCAGCATTTTCATTTAATTCCTGTTCCAGCTTCTTATTCAGCTTCTTTTTTTCCTCTGTTAGAATAGAGAGTTTTCGGTTCAGGTCGTCACAAGCCTCCTCCGGAGTTCCGATGAACTCGTCCGGAATAAAAATCCTCTCAAAGTGAAGAGACTTGAAAATGGCATCAATCTGTTCCGATTTGGACCTGGACGTAAAATATACCCCATACCCATAGCTGTTATTTCGTACCCCTTCGACGAAGATCACATCCGGATTGTGTTCGATGAACTCCAGCATCTTTTCGAAGTATTCCAAGGGTGCCCGTCCGAAACGGAATTTCACGAATTGAAAGTGAAACACTTCTCTCAGTACAAACTGCATGGGGCGGAATGGTTCAATCATTTTTATTTGCTCGGTGAGATTCTTTTCCTCAAGTTCCAGTGCTTCTTTTTGGGCCTCAATACTGCGGCAGATGTTTTCGGTCTGGGATATGATCCTGAGTGCCTGGTCAGAAGTCAGACCAGGCAGATCCTGAGTTTTTGGAACACTCAGAAGCTCTGCGGCTTTATCGGCCTGTTCCAGAGGCTTTTTATAAGGGTTTGTATCTGTGAACGGCTGCAGGTTATCAACCGTCTTTAATTCCGACAAGGCATTTTCAAGCTGAATCTCATATTTTGACAGATAGTCGTTGGTGACTCTGTCGATGTCGCGCTTTGGTCCTGTGAGTGTTATAAACTTCATCTTAACAATCATACCCCGATCACTCCTTTCACATAGCCTGCCGTCTGTTCAGGAGGCAGGCCGTAACGGACACGTTCCATAATGGTGATCAGTCTCTGTATCTCTTCTTCCTTATAAAAGAGATATGCGGTGAGGCTTGCGATAGAATACGGATCTCTGCGCCTTTCCGTCAAATACAGGCGGCGGAGACATTCGCGGTACATCTGCTCAATGGAAGCTATATCTTCTATCCGGTACCGCTTCCCATAAAAACTTCCCGTGACCTCCGCCTTAAATTCCTCAATTTCTGACACTTCTGTGAGTTTTTTCAATTCCTCCGCATGAATATGAAAATGTATTGGAATCAGCAGCGCATAGATATCCGCAGGCTGCATCTCATAGTACTTCTTGGATCGGTAGATCCACTGCAGATTCAGAAGATCTACCTGTGTGCCTGCCTCTTTCGTGAAAATCTCCAGTTCTTTCTTTTTTAAGATTTTTTTCTTTTCCCTCCATATGGAGGAGAAATAATAGAGATTCAGTGCCAGATCAAAATCAAACAGTGTCTGTGCCCCTGCATCCAGTAAATTTGAGAGCGGACCGTAATACTCCGTATCCCGAAGTCCTTCCACCAAATCTTTCATATTTTTTGATCCGATCAAACGATCGATGGAAATCTGAGAATATCGGTCAAAAAATCGTTTCTTATAATCCAGGTCAAAAGGTTTTTGATAATGATTAAAAATAATCCGGAAACAGTAATTGATCAGTTCCACCTCATATCTTTTTAAATATAATTTGAGGAATCTGCGCTGTTCCAGTCCTGAAAACCGGTACAGCTTTGTATAATCTTCATAAAGAGACTGTACCAGAACCTTTTCTATATTCCCGCGGTGAAGATCTGCCTCATCCAAAAGAGAAAGGATATCCCTGTAGGCCGGATATCCTTTCAGATGGCCCACGATTTCAGGGACACTGAAAAGCTCTGCCAAAAACTGAAAATCTTCATCCCTTAACAGCTTGGCTCTCATGGCACGTATCTTAGTAACAAGAGCGCTGTATTTTATCATACTTCCCATAGGCTATACCCCGCTGATGCGTTCTAAAATCTCCCTGGCATACTGCTCCCCTCTCTGCTCATATTCCTTCTTCAGCTGAAGGATCTTTGATTCATGATTTTTTTTCAGCTGTTCCTTTTCAGCGGATACTTGGCTCTCTGCCTGTTTTGATACTTCTGTAAGCCTCTGCTCCGTCACAGCCTTTAATTCCTCGTCAAATTTTGTCTGTTTCCGCCGCATTTCCTGTTCAAGCTCATCCTTCTCTTCCTCTGCATGTTTTACGATGGCGGCAGCGGCACTCTCAATTTCAGCCAGCCTGTTTACAATCGCATCCATCTTCACGCCCCCTTTTAAAGTCAAAATGTTTTTTTCATTATACACCTAATGCATAAAAAAAGCATCTGAAAACCCAGAGATGTTTCTCTGTTTTCAGATGCATATTTCAGACGGATTATTTTGAGAGCAGGATGTTAATCAGACCTTCTTCGTCTGACACTGTATAGTCCGGAGATGTCTTGCCGTCCGGCAGAATATCCTGTCTCCGGTTCAGCCAGATGCTCTTCCAGCCGGCAGCAATGGCTCCGCATATATCTGTGGCATAGGTATCACCTATAAACCATGTATCCTTCATATCAAGTCCGAATCTCTGCTCCGCGAGTTTAAAAATCCCGGGGGCCGGTTTGCGGACTCCCTCATCCCCGGATACAATGATATGGCTTCTTGGTATCCATTCTTCCAGATGAAGACTCTTTACTTTGTTCCACTGAGCACGGGAGAATCCATTTGTTATAATTCCGGTGAAAATTCCTTCTTGTCTGCAAAATTCCAGAACGTTTTTCATTCCTTCTGTCAGCGTAATTTTTGTCTGTTCTCCCCGGTAAACTTCATGAAATTCCATCACCTCTGACTCTGTAATCTGAATCCCGAATTTACTGAAAGCTTTGCGGATTCTGTCAACAACAGGGATGTCGTGAATTCTTCCTGCCAGAAATAAGTCTATGGAAGGAATGGAATATTTCTCTTTAAAAACCTTGTCGCATGCGCTGCAAAATGGTATGGATGCATCATAGAGTGTGTCATCCACATCGAATAGTATAGCCAATATCCCCACCTCACTTTTTCTTTTGATTATTTTGCGGCATCCACCGGCCTGATCCGTCTGAAACAAAGCTTCCGTCACCGATGCCAAGCGCAGACTTTGCAAGCATATCTGCCTTGTCATTGTATTCATCATTGGAATGCCCTTTTACCTTTACAAACCGTACCTGAAGCCGATCCTTCACACTATCGTAGAAGGAACGGTAGGCTTTCGTTCCCTCTTTTTTTGCTGCCCACTCCCCGGTACACCATTTTGCGATTCCCTCATAGTCATAGTAAATGGCCAGTTTTTGATAGCCGCTGTCCACAGCATACTGCATTGCCTTTTGAGCACCCTTGATCTCGCCGGCTACATTTCGCATAGCGGCTAACGCAGGATCTGCATATTTTTCGGCAAAATACAAGTCTCCCTCTTTTTTTCTGAGGACCATGCCATATGAAAATTCTTTTTTGCGATGGTCATAACTCCCGTCTACATAGGCTGTCAGTGTCTGACCGTCGATCTCTATATCCTGCCCGGCTGAAGAATTAAGAAATGCCTCAGCCTCAGCCAATGCAGGAAAGCTTTTAAACTGAGCACAAGGAAATCCGGAAACCTGTGCCTGACAATCCTTCCATGTGCGGTAAATTCCCGGGTTGCGTCCTTGTCTGACTGCATAAAATTTGTTTGCCACGATGTAAGTCCTCCATATTTTTTCCGCTTTTTATTATAACAGAAACAGGAAGTATCTGAAAGTACAGATACCCCCTGCCTGATTGCCGATATTTTAATGATAAAAGATGAAGTTTTAGTTATTCGACAAATTCACAGAAAAACTGTATGTAGCATTTGCTTTGGCAAGGACCTTCTGTTTTACAGAACAATCGTCGATCAGATAGGAAAATTCTTTCATGACATCCCATAAGTCCCTTGCCTCCTGACCACTTAATTCGGTTGTACGGTCATTCAGTAATTTCCCTACTGCGGCTGCGGTCTGCCTCACATTTTCTGTGCTAAAATCATTTCCAAGCAACTCTAAAAAAACTTCAGACATATATTTCATATTTGCTCCTTTTATTATCTTAAAAGTAACACTGCTCATGCTTATAGAGTAAAGCAAAATTCTGAAAAAGTCTATTCTTTTCGACAGACATAAAATGAAAGAATCCGTCTCTATTCGACAGAATCTCCGTTCATACTTTTCTTAAAAGTGTCCAGCAAATCTGACAATATACGTTTTTGTTTGGGAGTCAAACTTTCTACTTTCAGGAGAAGTTTGTTTTCACTCTCAATTATTTCCGGATCAAATTGATCTTTTAATATTTCATTTGGTGCTGTTTTTAATGCCTGACATATTCTGATAAACAGAGGCAGACTTGGAAGCCTGATCCCTGATTCTATCTGCCTGATGTGTCCGGCATTTACATCACAAATTTCTGAAAGAGCTTCGGAAGTCAGCCCTCTTTCTTTCCGAATCTGGTTAATCCTCTTACCCAACAATCTGCGTTCCATGTTCATGGCTCCAATCGGTATTATTTTCTCTCTCTCATATCCTTTCACAGCCTTATCTATAAGGTTTTAACATACATGTATTTCATTATATACAAAAGGTTTCCCGTTTCACTAGATGCGTAGACGTATGTATTATAATCTCTCAGCACACAAAACAGATGGATATGAACATGCTTCTTCTTTTATGTCGAATTTTGTCATCCATTTTCTGTTTACAAGATTCATAGAAAAGCCGTCTATCAAACGTGACAGGAACAGGATATCAAGATGAAAATAAATCTATGAGTCATCGGGAGCTCAGCTTTTGCAGCCATGACTGCAGAGCAGGACACTATTATGGAAATAATGGGGAAGGATATGTTAGATATACCGGCTTCATAAGAGGAAATCGGAACAATGAATGCGGAACTGAAAAGGAAAGATTATTCCTGCTGCTGATCTTTGGAAAAATTCATTGCAGCGGCAATCTCAGAAAATTTCCCGGTAATATAGCCATAATTTTCTCTTTTATGGGGAATTATGCACTGACTGCAGTCTTTCACGCCGTTTTTTAAATTAAAACTGCCGCCGCAGTTCTCCCCAAGCATATAGAGCGGACAGTAACAAAAAAGACAATTAAAGTTTTCAATATCATCTGTTTCATGGCATGGAAAATACTCACAGTCTCTGTGCCGGAAAAATTGATAGTTTTTTTTCTCTCTCTTCATAATTTACTTCCTGTCTGATGTTCTGAAACGAGGCGGACGAGACTTTCGGCCGACGCCTGCTCTGCAATATATACCTTCATTCCAACTTCTTCTGCCGCCCGGGCAGTCTGCTCTCCGATGCATGCTGCCTTCATTCCTTTGATGCACGTATCCGCCACTGCAGCCGCAAATCCCCGGACTGTGGAAGCGCTTGTAAAAACTGTCCAGTCGATCTCTCCCGATTCGATCATTTCTTTTACAGGGACCAGCTGCCAATTCTCATATTGAGTGTCATAGATTCCTATATCATCTGTCTGAATTCCGGGCTTTTTATGAAGAATCCGTATCATTTCCTGATTTCCCGAAGCTGCCCGCGGTATCAGGATGTGCTCCGTACCTGTAAGTCTGTCCGCGAGTGTCCCGGCAAGAGAAACTCCGTCATAATGTTCGGGTACCAGATCACAGAACAGGCCTCTCTCTTCCAATGCATTTTTTGTGCCTGCACCGATGGAGGCTATCCTGCAGGAACCAAGGCTCCTGATATCTTTCTTCTGATGTTTCATTTCCTCAAAGAAGATTCTGACTCCGTTGACGCTTGTGAACACGATCCAGTCATAAGAATTGATCTTCTCAAGAGCCATGGAAAGTTTCCTCTGGTCTCTTACCGGCTCTATACTGATAGAAGGCATTTCCAAGACTTCTGCCCCCTGATCTCTGAACATGGCAGCTGTCTTTTTGATAAGCTCCTTCGGGCGTGTGAGTAAAATGCGGCATCCCGCCAGAGGGAGGTCTTCATACCAGGCAAAATCTTTTGAAAATCTGCATACCTGTCCGACGACAATGACCGCAGGAGTCTTTATCCGGCTTTTGCACACGGCTTCCGGAAGTTCACGAAGCGGCGCAGCAACTCTTTTCTGTCCTGCCGTGGTTCCCCTGGAAAGCACGGCAGCCGGCATCTGAGGGTCCATTCCCGCAGAGATCAGGGAGTCAGCGATATCCGGAAGTGATGAAATTCCCATCAAAAACACCAGAGTACCTTTTGTTCTCACGAGAGCTTCAAAGTCGATATCATATTCTGAACCTGTTTTTTTGTGTCCGGTTATGATATGAACGGAAGAACTGAAATCCCTGTGAGTCACCGGGATACCGTTATATTCCGGCACCGCGATCGGTGAGGTGATGCCAGGAACGATTTCAAATGGAATCTGGTGTTTTTTTAACAGTTCCAGTTCTTCTCCTCCCCTGCCGAACAGGAAGGGGTCTCCTCCCTTCAGCCGCACGACAAAACGGCCTTTTTGAGCTTCTTTAAGAAGCAGCAGATTGATTTCTTCCTGAGGCATCGTGTGCTGTCCGGAACGTTTTCCGACATAAATGTAATCAGCTGTTTTGGGAAGTGCCGATAATATTTCGGTGCCGATCAGGCTGTCATAAATGATCACATCTGCCTTCTGCAGCACCTCCGCCGCTTTTATCGTCAAAAGGCTGATGGACCCGGGCCCTGCGCCCACCAGCCATACCTTTCCAGTCTTCATCGGTAATTTCTCCTTTTTATTTCCATCATAGCATATTGACAAGGTTCTAACAACTCGATAAAATGGGAGAAATTGAATGTTTACAGGTGCCTTTTATAAAGGAGAATAGGAAAGCGGGTGAGATTCCCGCACGGTCCCGCCGCTGTATAGGAAGAGCTGCATTTCAATCATGTCACTGGGAAACTGGGAAGGCGGAATGCGGCAGTGAGGCCTGAGTCAGAAGACCTGCCGTAAACATGCGATTTACACCGGTCTGCGAAAGACAACCGTTGTAGAATATATCGTCGAAGGAGCCGCGTCCTTCTGCGCCTATATTCGATGCGCCAGCATACCTGGTGTTTTCGGTGCTGCAGTTTTTTACACCGAGACACAGCGAAGTGAATCGAAAGGAGCAAACATGAAAAACTATCAAAAAATCATTGTAACCGCTGCATTGGCGGCGGCTGTCATCTTTGGCTTCGGCCGCACAGCCAGCGCCATGCACATCATGGAGGGGTATCTTCCTCCTCTGTTCTGTATCGCCTGGGGAGTTCTGAGCCTTCCGTTTTTAGCCGCAGGATTTTTTTCCATCAAAAAGACGGTCAGCAAAGACCGGCGGCTGATGACGATACTTGCTATGTCAGGAGCATTCATCTTCGTTATCTCTTCTTTAAAAATCCCCTCTGTCACAGGAAGCTGTTCCCACATGACCGGTACCGGACTTGGCGCCATTCTGTTCGGACCTCTGGCTGTAAGCATACTGGGCATCATCGTTCTGATCTTCCAGGCAGTCCTTTTAGCCCACGGCGGATTGACGACTCTTGGAGCCAACACTTTTTCTATGGCAGTCGCAGGGCCGTTTTTATCCTTCGCAGTGTATAAGATCTGCCAAAAATGCGGGCTGAACCGCCGGATCAGTGTATTTTTGGCCGCAATGCTTGGAGACATTTTTACATACTGTATTACCAGTGTTCAGCTGGCACTTGCATATCCTTCAGAACAGGGCGGCTTTTTGGCTTCTGCAGCAAAATTTCTCGGAGTCTTTGCTCCGACCCAGCTCCCTCTTGCCATCGTAGAAGGAATTCTGACCGTTGTGATCATTATCGCTCTTGAATCCTATGCCCGTCCGGAACTCAAGATTCTCAGCTTCATCAAGGAGGGACATGCATATGAAAAGTGATAAGAAAAAAGTAATCATCCTGCTTTTCATGGCCGCCTTTATTGCTGTGGTACCTCTGTTTGCCTTAAAAGGCGCCGAGTTCGGAGGCTCTGATGATGCGGGCAGTGTCATGATATCAAAGATTGAGGGAAAGGAATATCAGCCGTGGTTCACTCCTGTGCTGGAAACCTTTATTGACGGAGAACTTCCGGGTGAAGTGGAAAGCCTCTTGTTCTGTGTACAGACCGGGATTGGTGTCGGGATCATTGCCTATAACCTGGGACGTTTAAGGGAACGGAAGCGCCTCCTTGCTGCGGCAGAGGCGGCAAACGATGCTGATTGACCAATACTGTCACCGGTCCGGGCTCAGAAAAGTAAATGTCATGGAAAAGTTCTGCTTTTCCATGACAACGCTTCTGCTCTGTATCCTCAGCAGATCTTTTTCTGTTTCGACTCTGGTCATTCTAAGCCTTGGCTGGCTGACGGTAAAAAAAGGCGGCATCTCTGTCCGCCGGTATATAAAGCTGATGCGTCTTCCTGCGGTCTTCCTGCTCTTGAGCACGCTGGCGATCCTCTTTAATATTTCCAAAACTCCTCTGGATGCATATGCAGTGCCGGCAGGTTCCTACTATATAACAGGAAGCTGGGAGTCGCTGATCTTCGGTTTCAGGCTGATACTCTCAGCTCTTTCTGCAGTATCCTGCTTATATTTTTTGTCTCTTTCCACCCCGGTGACTGACTTGATCGGCATTTTAAAGAAGCTGGGCTGCCCGGCTCTGCTCATAGAACTGTTTATGCTTATTTACCGGTTTATTTTTGTCTTATTGTCGGAGGCCACAGCCATCAGGATCTCCCAGGAGGCAAGGCTTTCCAACCGGAATTTCAAGACATCAGTCCATGCATTCGGAGGTATGGCTTCCGCCTTGTTCATGAAAGCAATGAAGCGTTCCGGCAGATTATTTGATGCCATGGAATCCAGATGCTATAACGGGAACATGCGGGTCCTTTTAGAGGACTATCCTCCAAAAAGGAAAGAAATTATTTACATCATAATGTTTGAACTTCTTCTGCTGTCTCTCATAATAGGAAGGAAAATTTACGGATGAAGATGGAATCTATTATAAAAGCCGATAATCTGTATTTTACTTATGACGGAGAGAATACTCCGGCGTTAAACGGGCTTTCCCTGGATATTCAAAAAGGCAAAAAAATCGCAGTCATGGGAGCCAACGGTTCCGGAAAATCTACTTTCTTTCTCTGTCTGAATGGAATTTTAAAGCCTCAAAAGGGAACTCTGTCTTTTTGTGGAACACCATATTCCTATGATAGGAAAAGTCTGTTAGAGCTGAGGCACAGGATTGGAATTGTATTTCAGGATCCCGATAACCAGCTGTTTTCGGCCAGTGTCCTGCAGGAAATCTCCTTCGGCATCTTGAATCTTGGAGCTGACAGCGAAACGGCTCTCAAAGAGACGGAAAAGATCATGGATGCTCTGGATATCACAGAGTTGAAAGACCGCCCTACCCATATCCTGAGCGGAGGGCAGAAAAAACAGGTTGCCATTGCTGACATCCTTGTCATGCATCCTGATATTGTAATCCTGGATGAGCCGGCTGCGGCTCTGGATCCTAAACATACGGCCCTGGTAAACGGAACCATAGATCAAATGACAGAAGCCGGATTGACTGTTCTGATCTCAACCCATGATCCGGACTATGCTTTCTCATGGGCGGACCAGATTATATTATTCCATCAGGGCAGAGTTCTGAAATCAGGATCTCCTATAGAAGTATTTTCTGATCAGGCAGCCCTTACCCTCACCAATCTGTCTCGGCCCGCCGTACTTTCTATGTATGGAAGTCTTTGCCGGAAAAAAATAATAAATACTGGAATTCCGATTCCCAAGAACCTTATGGAGCTTGAACAAATAATTGAAGGAATCTGAAAAATATCTGTCTGCGGAGGAAATAGATGAAGAAAAAAGCGATTTTAGCTGTCAGTTTCGGGACAAGCTATGAAGATACACGAAAAAAAACGATCGAAGCGATCGAACATACACTGGAACATCATTTCCCGGATCACAAGATGTACCGGGCCTGGACCAGCCGTATGATCCTTGAAAAAATAAAGATAAGAGACGGCATCCATATTGATTCTGTGCCGGAAGCCATGGCGCACATGAAAGCCGACGGCATTACGGATGTGATCATCCAGCCCACCCATGTCATCAATGGTGTGGAAAATGACCGGATGAAAACAGACGCGCTTTCCTTCCGGGACTCTTTTCATTCTATTGTCTTCGGGGCACCTCTTCTCTCATCGGAATCCGACAATGAAGCGGTTGTAAATGCGGTGGCATCGGAATTTTCGTGGATCACTGACAAAGATGCCCTGGTTTTGATGGGACACGGAACTACTCACTATGCCAATACTGTCTATGCTGCCCTTGACTACCGGTTCAAGGATATGGGGTTTAAAAATATCTTTCTGGGTACAGTAGAAGCCTTCCCAAGCATGCAGTCCCTGATGCGTATGGTAAAAGAATACCAGCCGAAGAAAGTCATTCTTACGCCTTTTATGATCGTAGCCGGAGATCATGCAAGACATGATATGGCGGGAGACGACCCGGATTCCTGGTACTCTCAGTTTGTGTCGGCAGGTTATCAAGTAGAATGTGTCATGAAAGGACTCGGAGAATATGACGGGGTCAGGGAGCTGTTTGCCGAACACGCGAAATCGTGTACCTAGATATTGACTTTCTCAGTCAATATGATATTATCTATAAAAATAGCATAAATGTTAATTACCGCCGGGTAACGTCTTATTCATTCCAGTAGGCCTTTGTTGGAATGAGTAAGGCGTTTTTTATTCCATAGGGAAGTCCTGCGGGGATGTACACAAATGCATAAGGAAGGTATATACCATATGAAAGAGATGTCATGTTTTAAAGTTTTTTTGAAGTATTCTTCGCTCAATGTACTGGGTATGCTGGGGCTGTCTTTTTATATTCTGGCAGATACTTTTTTTGTCTCCAGGGCATTAGGGGCAGATGGACTGACCGCCCTGAATCTTGCAATTCCGGTTTACAGCTTTATAAACGGCAGCGGATTAATGCTCGGAATCGGAGGAGGAACAAAATATTCAATTTTAAGAAGCCAGAAAAATAAAGTCAAAGCGAATCAGGCATTTACAAATGCTGTGGTTTTGACGGGAATCGTTGCAGGTATCTTCTGCCTGCTTGGTATTTTCTGCTCCGGACCTATGGTCAGAATGTTGGGAGCCAACGAATCCGTGTTCCAAATGACAAAAACTTATTTACAGGTTATTCTGCTGTTTGCCCCAATGTTTATGGCAAATAATCTCTTGCTGTGTTTCGTAAGAAATGACGGAAATCCTCATTTAGCCATGGCAGCTATGATCTGCGGAAGTCTATCTAATATTATTTTGGATTATATCTTTATATTTCCGCTCGGAATGGGACTGTTTGGGGCAGCGTTTGCCACCGGACTGGCACCGGTAATCAGCATTTTGATTTTGTCCCCTTATCTGATCAATAAAAGAAATCAGTTTCATTTAAAGAAATGCAGGCTTTCGGCAAACCTGCTGCTTGACATTTTTTCAAGCGGACTTCCGTCTTTGATCACGGAAGTTTCTTCCGGTATCGTGATCATTGTATTTAATATGATCCTGCTGCGCATAGCGGGGAACATCGGCGTCGCGGCCTATGGTGTCATCGCGAATCTGTCGCTGGTTGTCATGGCAGTCTATACAGGCATCGCACAGGGGATACAGCCCGTCTTAAGCAGCAATTACGGTGCCGGAAACCATAAAAATGTTACTGCGATTTTACGTTACGCCGTCACTGCGGTTATTGTAATCTCCGCCTGCGTTTATCTGTGTATATTTTTCGGTGCGGAACCGATTACCAGAGTCTTTAACAGCAATCACAATAAAACACTTCAGGATATCGCAGCCGCAGGACTGAAAATATACTTTACCGCCTCTGTATTTGCAGGTTTCAACGTTGTGGCTGCCGTCTACTTTACTTCCACGGAATACCCGCGGCCGGCACACATCATATCAATTCTCCGGGGATTTGTCATCATCATTCCTATGGCTTTTTTGTTATCTGCCCTGGGAGGCATCACTGGGGTTTGGGCGGCCTTTCCCACGACCGAGCTGCTTGTCAGTCTGATTGGAATGATCCTGCTTTTTCAATTTCATAAAGTAAAGAAAGAAGATTCTTGACATTAGGAATTCGTCTGTTATAATATGAATTGCTCGGAGGGCAAATCATTTGGATGATAGGCCGGACAAGGGTATAGATTGAATGATCAATCTGTTCCCTGTCCGGCTTTTTTACGTCTAAAATTATCATTTATTTTCAGGAGGATCACAGTATGGATTTTTTAACAGGAAAAATCAGACCACTTTATTTTAAATATTTATCAGCTGCTTTCTGCAGTGCACTGATAACTTCTGTCTATTCTGTTGTAGATATGGCCGTGGTAGGACAATATCAAGGCCCGGAAGGTACAGCTGCTCTTGCCGTAGTTGCCCCAATATGGAATATCATTTACAGCCTGGGACTGCTCATGGGGATTGGAGGATCGGTAATCTTCAGTACCTTAAAAGGACGAACAAATCTTAAATCACGTGACGAAAATGAATATTTTTCTGCTTCCGTCATTGGTTCCGTTTTTTTAGCTGTAGCTGCATGGATCATTCTAATCTTTTTCGGCAAAGAATTGTTGGTCTTCTTCGGAGCAAAAGGCAGTTTTTTAGCGCTGGCAGAAACCTATATCATACCAGTTAAATTCGTACTGCCCTGCTTCTTACTCACACAAATGCTGGCAGCTTTTTTAAGAAATGATCAAGCTCCGCTCCTGGCAGCCATTGGTGTATTATCCGGCGGACTCTTTAATGTATTTGGAGACTACATTTTTGTCTTCGCCTTTGACATGGGAATCTTTGGAGCCGGATTGGCCACAGCGATTGGTTCTGTCATATCATGTGCTGTAATGCTGTCTCATTTTTTTACAAAAAGAAATACATTAACTTTTGTAAAGCCCAAACGCTTGCTCCATAAGCTAAAAGAAATCAGTGTGGTTGGGTTCTCAACATTTTTTGTTGATATTGCCATGGGTATTATGACAATCCTGTTTAACAGACAGATCATCAAATACTTAGGGGTAAACGCCTTATCCGTCTACGGGGTTATCGTTACCTTAAGTACATTTGTACAATGCTGTGCATACAGTGTCGGACAAGCTTCCCAGCCTATTATTTCTGTCAACTTTGGGGCAGCACAGGGACATCGGATAAAAGAAACGTTAAAATATGCTTTGTACACAGTTATATTTTTGGGAGTTTTCTGGACCCTGTTAATGCAGCTTTTTCCAAATACATTTATTAAAATATTCATGACACCTGCCGGAGGAATATTAAAAATTGCACCTGATATTATGAGGTGTTACGGGCTTTCTTTCCTGCTTCTCCCTTTTAATATTTTCTCAACGTACTATTTTCAGGCGTTATTGAAACCCAGAGCCTCTTTTATTGTCTCAGTAGCCAGAGGACTTTTTATCAGCGGAGGTTTCATTATGATACTTCCTTTCATAAACGCTGATTACCTTTGGTTTACAATGCCTCTGACCGAATCCATCGTTGCAGTGTTTGCCATAGCTGCAATGATGCATTTCAATAAAAATTTATCTGTAAAAGGGCGATAATATCTTACCCTAAGTACTTAAAAAACCCCGGTATAGCTTTCCCTTGCTATACCGGGGTTTTCAGATAAATTCTCCAACAGATATCTTCGTCATTTCAGCCGATTTTTCAGACCTCTGATATCTCCGGACTGAATATACGGGATTATCTCGGAAATTTGCTCTGCGGGCCAGTCCCACCATCTGATCTCCTGAAGGAATACAGTATCTTCTTTAGAAAACCTGCTTCGAATTGGCTTTGCCGGAGTCCCGCCGACAATCGTATAGGGCGGTACGTCTTTTGTCACGACTGCGCGGGTGCCGATTACTGCACCGTCACCGATCGTCACACCCGCCATGATAACGGCTTCAAAGCCGATCCATACATCATTGCCCACGACGACATCTCCCCTGTTGTCCCAGGACTGTTCCGGCGTAATGCCGTGTCCCCACTCTTCACCGAACAGCGGAAACGTATAGCCGGACAGAGAAGACAGAGTATGATTCGCACAGTTCATCAAAAATTTTGCTCCGCACGCGATGGAACAAAATTTTCCGATATACACTTTGTCGTGATTGATCGGATAATGATACAGCACATTATGTTTCTGAAAATCTCTCGGATCATGGACAAAATCGTTGTAAATTGTAAAATCACCGACTTCTATATTCGGACAGTCGATCACATTTTTTAAATAAATTGTCTGGCTGTCGCCGGTTCTTGGATAAATTTTTTTAGTATCTGGAATCGTCATAACACTTCTCCTATCTTTGCTTCGTGTTTTCCCTAGACCATTCCAGTGACTGCAATACACAATTTCATAGAAAGTCACCCCTTTCCAGCCTATTATATCACAGATTTTATTCTTTTGCCTTTAATGCCTCCACCATGTTGATGCAGGGAATTTTTCTGGATACAATGCGGCTGATCATCCATGAGAGGATCAAGGTTCCTGCGGCGCCAAACAGCCATGAAGTCCATCGGATAAAGACCGGGATATCCATAGATTCCTGAACGGTGGAGAGCAGATAACAAAGCATTCCATATCCAGCCGGCAGTCCCAGGAGAATTCCGGCCGCGCATACCCACACGTTCTGCTGGATCATCACAGTCCTGATCTGACGGTCGGGAAAGCCAAGAACCTTCAGTGTAGCAAATTCCCTGTATCGTTCCATATATGACAAAACACCCAGATTATAGAGCATGACACTTCCTAAAAGCACAGCACCAAAAACCAAAATTCCTATGATTATAACCATTCCCTCCATCATCCCCTCCATGTTTTTTGTCAGGTCAGCCTGAAGCGAGATGGTACACTGACCCTCATAGTTTCCAAAACCATTCTCCGGTATCTTTCCAATGACGGCTGTGGGCCTGAACTTAAGTCCGCTGTCCAGATAATCTCGTCTCATCATCGTGATTCCCTGAGAGACCGGTGTCCGGATCACTGCCTGTACTTTAGAACAGATTTTTTTATCCTGTCCGGCAGCCTTCCAGGCAACCGTATCCCCCTTTTTGATCCCAAAGCGGTCTGCCGTCTTTTTAGAAACTGCAATTCCGTTCTGAAGATCGGTAAATTGGCTGAGACTCTCTGCAAGCTTTAAATAGCTGGCCGACTCCTGTACCGTCATGCTCACTTCATGTTCTTTTCCGTTCCTTATGAGAAGCGCCGTGCCTTCCTGAAGATACTCTCCATCGGTTCTTCGCAGCAATTCCTCCCGGCCTCTTTCATCAGGCAAATCTGTAATCTTGCATTCATATGACTGCTGCTTATGAAACGTCCAGTCAGAGAGGCTGACGAAGGTATCGTATAAAGAAAATGCGCAGAACAGAAGCGCTGTACACCCTAAAATTCCACAGAGAGTCATAAAACTTCTCATCCGGTTTCTTCCAATATCCCTGAGATTCCATCGGCTGGAAAAGGAAAGACACCTCGGTATTTTCATGCAGTTTCTTATGCGGTACTTTGGCTGCGTTTCTTCTCTGAGGCTTTCTGCCGCTGTTCCTTTCAAATAGGTCCTGCAGACAGAAAAACTGATAAAAAGACAGATCAAAACGCACCCTGCCGGCAAAACCGCATAAACTGCCGGAAGGCTTCCTCCCCATTCAGGAAGATGATACATATTTTTTAAAAACCGGTAGATCAGATCCGGCAGTACCCGATAACCTAATATATATCCGAGTCCTGCTCCCAAAACACAGATCAGCGCAGTATGGGATAGATAATGGACCGTCAGTTTCTCTTTGGTAAAGCCCAGCGCTTTCAAAATCCCGATCTGTGTCCTTTGATTTTTCAGCATCCGGTGCATAGTCGTAGATGTGATCATCAAAGCGATAAAAAGAAAGGCCATGGAAAATACCGTTCCGATAGACTGGTGCTGCTTGATCTCATCGGTAATCATAGAGACAGCCGGATGGTCTTTCGCATAAACGGTCGTGATTTGCCTGTTTTTATAAATGATTCCCGCGATATTTTCCCTGCGGGCTGATTTTGAAGTCC
>NZ_FR889190.1:8369-24196 GCF_000432215.1 Anaerostipes sp. CAG:276 | reverse complement strand
ACCATAGAGTCTTTTCCGGCCCCGTATATATATTCCGGACTGGAGACCAGCCCGAGGATTTTCCCCTTTATTGTAATACCTTTTTGAACAAATGTTATGGTATCACCGGTGCGAAATCCATTTTTCTTGGCAAATAAGTCATCCAGCCAGACACCTCTTCGTCTGCTGTCAAAACCCTGTCCGTCTCTTATAAGAAGTCTGGATATTTGATTGCTGTCGGCGGCATAACAGTCAATGGCTGTCTTTTCCCTGCCTTTTAGACTCATTGGGATGAAAAGTCTTCCTTCTGCCTGTTCTATTTTTTTGTCCTTTTTCAGACGTTTTATATCTTGTTTTGTAAAGGAGTCTCCGTACAGCCATTGGTCAGCGAGCTTCTGATTATTTATGTAAGCATCGAAGCGGCTTAAAAGCCCGCTCCATTCCCCGGTAATACCTGAGAACAGAAAGCAGCCAAAAAACATCATGAGAAAGATAGCCAGAAACTGTACTTTGTTTTTTCTGATGTCGCGAAATGTTTTTTTTATCAGCATTACCACTCCACCTCGCTTATTCTGAGGGGTGCTGTATTGATCTCCACACCTGTGATCTCCCCATTCCTGACCCGGATGACCTTATCTGCCGCTTTCGCTATATTGGCATTGTGCGTGACAATGAGCACTGTTTTCTTATCTTTTCTGCATAAGTTCCAGAGCTGTTCCAGTATCATGCATCCTGTCTCACTGTCCAATGCTCCGGTCGGTTCATCACAGAGCAGAATATCGGGGTTTTTGGCAATGGCTCTGGCGATGGATACCCGCTGCTGCTCTCCGCCGGAAAGCTGATCCGGGAACTTCTCTTCATGTCCGGAAAGTCCCACTTTTTTCAGAACTTCTGCTGCCGGAAGTGCTTCTCGTTTTAATTCTCTCATCAGATCCACATTTTCTTTTACAGTTAACGTGGGAATTAAATTATAAAATTGAAATACAAACCCAACTTTTCCGGCTCTGTAAAAAGACAGTTCTTTTTCAGTCAGACCTGTGATCTCCTGACCAGCCACTTCTGCGGTTCCGCTGTCCGCCCGGTCTATTCCTCCCAGAATATTTAAAAGCGTGGATTTTCCGGCGCCGCTGGGCCCTAAAATTGCAGTGAATTCTCCCGGTTCGACAGAAAAAGATACATCTTTCAGCGCATAGATATCGCGATCCCCGGTATGGTAAATCCTGCTGATATGATTCAGTTCTACAATCTTCATGGCTTCTCCTCCTGGTTCATGACAAGTCCCGCACAGAGCATCCGGAAAACCTGAATGAATTCTTTCTGTGCTTCCTCTGAATTTGGATGTTCCAAAAGAGCATGGCGGATACAGGATATAAACATTTCAGCGATAATATCCACATAGGGAGAATCACTGTCATCAAGGCCTAAATGCCATGCCATGTGTTCTTTGAACTGCTGTATAAATGACTTCTTTAATTCTAAAAAACGAGTGGTTTTAAGATCCAATAATATAAGCAGACGCTGATCTATCAAATACTGTATCTCTGATCCCTGGACTAATGACACGACATCATCCATCTGACCAAAAATTTCTTTGACTTCTTTTAAGGAATATACCTTTTGTTCTTTTTCAAAGTGCTGTTCTATTAGTTTATTAAGCCCCTCTATCGGCTCCTTCAGCAATTCTTCCAGTATTGCTTCTTTGTTATCAAAATAGTGATAGATATTTCCAATGGTTGTGTTTGCTTTTTTTGCGATGACTCTCAGAGAGGAACCTTCGTAGCCGTGAATCAGAAACTCCTGTTGGGCCGCATTTAAAATGGTTGTTCTGATCTCTTCTTTCTTTATCTGCATATCCTTACCTCCTGGGATCATCATAACTGCTTCTTATGTACCTTACAATACAATGGCAAATATAAAAATCAAAACATGACGAGCGATCATTATTCAAAACAAAAAGACACCCTGTATATAATACAAAGCGCCTTTTGTCCTGACTTTAATCCAGCATCTTATTCAGTTTTTTATCAAAACTTGCTATCGTATCTCCTAATACTCTGTGCCGTGAAATCAATATACAGTCCACAAAATCAAGAGATGTATCAGCAAATATAGTCAGTGCCTCACAGATTATTTCTCGATCTTCGATTAATACTTCGTCAAAAAAATCTATGAGTGTACTCCCAATTTCATTCCGTTCTATCTTGTATACGCCCGACAAAACATAAACTACTTCCGCAACGACTTCCGGCAGAGTAAAGGCCCCTTTTCAATGATCTGTCTGGCTTCTTCTGACATCTGCGGATGATCTCCCAAAAGATATCTTAAAATGACATTTGCGTCAATCAGTTTTCTCATGCTTTTCGATCATCGCCCTTTCGTATGAACCTTCCTCTTTTGCTGTCAGTTCAGAATCAGCATATCTTGAAAGCCGTCTGTACGTATTCCCTCGATTCGCAGTCATGACAAATGGCATCCCGTTTTCATTTACACTTTGCTGTGCGAAAATACGTACTGCCTCCGCAAAAGAGGTACCCATCTCCTTATAAAGAGTCTCCGCTTTTTCCTTCAAATCCGCATCCATACGAACCTGTAATGTTGCCTCCTTCGCCATAATATCGCCTCCTGTTTTTGTAATACAATCGTACTACAATCATAATTCTATGTCAATAGTATTAAATGATCATCTATATATCCTCAGCCAGCTGTCTCACGCCATACTTATTGATTCTTCTGGAAATCAGATAGGAAAAACCGATCAGAAATCCAACGATGATCAATACAGGCGGCAGTACACTGGACCCTGTGATTTCCGCATGAAATTTTGAGATCCCAAGACTGCTAAACATCAAACCAAACATCCGGTTGGTAAACAGCCCTGCAAAAACCAGACCAAAAACTGTTCCAAGAATTCCGATAATACCAAAGGAAAAGGCAAACTGCAGCCGCAGGTTTCTTATAGAATACCCCATACTCCTCTGAATGGCAAACTCTCTTCTCTGTTTCTTTAAGAGGGTTATAGACAGCAGAAACGTAATGAATCCGATGATAAAAATACACAGCATATAAAATAGGATCACCAAAGCCAGAACTCCAAGCTGGGCATCTTCAAGCAGTGATTTTATCTGCTTTTCTGTATTTTCCACCTTTAACTCCAGGTTTTTCTGCTTTCCTAAATCTTTAACTTTTTTTATAACAAACTTCGTCTCAGCATTTTCTTTCAGAAGAAGTTCACAGGACTGATATTTAAAATCCGGTTCCAGCCGCTGGAATCCTTTCAGACTCATGCATCCTACTTTTCCGGCGTCGTTGGTGGACTGGTATATGCCGACCACCAGATATCTTTTCCGGCGTCCCCCGTGGCTGACTGTTACCATGTCCCCTTCCCTCTTCCCCAGATAGTTTGATGAAACTTCTGTCAGCATCATCTCATTATCATACTTTGGAACGCGTCCCTTTAAAGGGTCCAGGAAATTTTCATTATTAAATTGGCTTACAACCTGCAGCAGCATTTTCTGATGTTCCATATCTAAATACTGGCTTTCCGTTGAATAGATTGATTTTACCTCAGATAATTTTTTCGTATCTTCTATAAAATCCTGAAACAGTATACTGCTGTCGGCGGACAAATCTGATGTGTTTGCAATGGAGATATCTGAAGCTGAACTTCCGAATAAGACTGCTGTTTTTCTAATATCAGTCATATTTTCATGCAGTGCCGAGATACTCACCATGGAATAAATCATAAATCCGCAGACAATGACTAAGAGCAGATACTGGGGAAGACGAACCGATACATGTTTCACAGCCAGCCTTAAAGGCAGCGAAGGAAGATTGAGTTTTACCAGGGAAACCTGATACCTTTTTGTAAAACAGATGTCTTTTTTACCATTTCTTATGGCCTGAACAGTTGAAATCTTTTGGACACACCGAAGGCTCATCCAGGCAGTCAGTACGACAAAAAGGGCAGCCGCCAAAATTGAAAGTATGACCGGTTCCAGGCGTATCCCTCCGTGCCATAAAATCCCTGAACCTTCCATTGCAGTTTCTCCCAGAGAAGGTACGGTAAAAAATGACCCAAAAAGTCCGGCCACTCCTCCGGCTCCAAATAAAAACGCCGTCTGCAGGATTTTTGCACCCAAAAGCTTCCTTTTTGAATAGCCAAGAGCGTTAAGAATCCCCAGTTCTTTGTAATCATCCTCCAAAGATGAGGCGATCAGGTAGCGGATAGTGATCAGCATGACCGTCAGCATAAGCAGACTGAATAGAAAGATCAGTCCCAAAAAAATGTCTGTCAAAGCCATGGCCGACATTTTCATCAGCGGCTGTTCGATATATTCTGTTCCCTTTCTGGCAAAGCCTGTTTTGCCGTTCAGCTCTTTGATCCTGGACGTGAAATCCTTCCCGGTATCATGATTCGTCCAAAGACTTACCATCGTGCTCTTATAATTTAAAGCTTCCGTTGTTTTTGAAAGTTTCTCATATGTTTTCCGATCCAAAAACAGTTGTTTAAAACCGGTCATTGTGCTTCCGAGAAACGGGTCTTCAAAAAAACCTGCGATTCGGTACTTTTTGATCTGACCGGACAATTTCAGAGTCACAATATCCCCTGTCTCCAGGTGCTTGGAATCCTTTAAGGTAATAGGGAGATAAATTCCATCCCGTTTCCGTGTTCCTTCTGTCAGGCTGTACTGGTCCGGAAATGCCCGGATAATGGTACCACTGGAAAACCAGCTGTCATCTTTGAAACGGACAGTCTGATTTTCTCTGAGCAGAAGGATATTTTCCTTCATAACTTCTTCTGTCTCCGGCTGCTTTTGAAGGTTTTTAGTAACTTCATCTGCGTCTGAATGCTGTCCTTTGTTAAAAATATTGATGACTTCCGGCAGGTGCATCCTGGCAGCCGCCTCGTCATACTGCTCCTGGCTCTGCCATAGAACAGAGACGGACGTTGATATTAGCAGGGTAATCAAAAAGCTGAGAAGAAAAATAACCGCTGCCTGGCTTTTCCGTTTTCGGATATCATTCTTTATCATCATGAGGATGCCCATACTACCACCCCATTCCCGAAAGCCAGCCAATCAGCTGTTTTTCTCTTGCCGCAGCACTCTTTTCTTCATATGGGGCAAGGTTTAATTCACCCTCGATTTTTCCATCCTTCAAATATAAAATACGGTCGGCCATGAGCGCTGCTTTTATGTCATGAGTTACGATTAAAATATCTTGTCCAGTCCTGCTCATAGAATAGAGAAGTTCTAATATTTCTTTTCCGGAAGATGAATTTAAGGAACCGGTTGGTTCATCGGCAAACAATATTTTGGGATGATTAATTAATGTTCTTGCAATGGCACACCGCTGCTGCTGGCCCCCGGACATCTGTGATGGCAGCCTTCCGGAAAGTTCAGGGATTCCGACGTGCTCCAGCAGATCTCTGGCCTCCTCGTGTGTTTTTCTTCTGCTTCTTCCCTTTTTCAGATATCCCGCGGTACAGATATTTTCCAAACATGTCATATGGGATAGTAGGTTCATCTGCTGAAAGATAAATCCTGTCGTCTCCTGTCTGAACCGGGCAGTTTCCTTGTCATTCTGTTTCCGAAGGAGTTCTCCGCAGATAGAGACAGTACCGCTGGTGACGGAATCCATCCCGCTCAGCATGTAAAGCAGCGTGGACTTTCCGGAACCGCTGGGTCCCATGATCACGGTGAACTGCCCCTCGTAGATCTTCAGATCGATATTTTTTAATATATGCATCTGCTGGCCTTCGCTGGCATAGCTTTTACATAGGTTTGATGTCTCAATGATTGATTTCATATTTTGATCCTCCTTATGCTGCTATCCTAGCAAAAGAATTCTTAAATAGTCTTTAAATCACGTGCTTTACTTTTAGAAGATACAAAGAGACCTGCAGTCCTTCCCTGTTCTCAAGTTCCAGCTTCCCTTCCATCTGTCTCATCAGCAGCTCACTCAAGTACAGGCCAAGCCCCGCTCCCTGCTGATTAAGGGCATTCCTTCCCCGGTAGAACTTTTGCTTCGCATATAAGAAGTCCTCCTCAGGAATTCCCGGACCACAGTCTTTGAAACGAATCACCGCGTACTGCTCCTGATCTTCCATTTTAATTTCCACAGGAGAACCTGCCGCACATTTTTCAGCATTTCCAAGAATATTATCTGTCACCTGAATCAAGCGCCGCTCATCTGCCAGGACAGTCCTCTGGATATTACAGGGAGATACTGTCGTGCCAGCTCCACTGAGAGGCGCCAAAACTCTTTCATAAATTTCCATGAAATCAATCGGAAGAGGAGAGACTTCCAGCCGATCCATATCATTTAATGAATGTAAAAACAGATCATCAGTCAATGCACTGACCTCATCGCATTTTCTCATGATCGTTTCCAAATAACGATTCCGCTTGTCCGGTGTGCTGTCCAACATCACGGAGAGACCTTCGCAATAATTTCGGATATTGGAGACTGGAGTCTTGATATCGTGGGAAATTCCGGCAATCATTGTCTTGTTCCGCTCCTGTGCCTCTTCCTCCTTTTTTCTGGATTCCCTGAGTTCCGTCCTCATGCTGTCAAACGCCCAGGTAAATACTCCGAACATTTTGGAACGTTCCGCCTCCAGAGGAAAATCCAGATTCCCTCTGGCAATCTCCCCGGCAAACCGTTCCATTCTGGAAAGAGGACGTATGGCATAAAAGTAGAAATATAAGAAAAAGTACGACATGGCTACAAATAAAATACCGCAGACCGGTCCATAAATTCTTGCAGCTGAGAAATCATCTTTTGTCTCAAAAGACATTTTTTCAGCTTTCTCCCATAAAATATCCTGCTGTTCTTTTGAAAGGGTTTTGTCATGTATGATCTCATTCCACACAGGAAGCGGTTTTATTACAGAATAGGATTTCTCCTTTATATACATTCCCCCGATCAAAGCGAGTATGCCAAAAAGAATATAAAATACAAAAACAATTTTTATAAAATGTAATTTCATGAGTTCTTCTCCATTATCTCCAGTCGGCTCTGGAAAGGCCTTCTTCCGACAATGGAGAAGAACTATCGCAGATGGCACCTTTTGTATCTAAGCAGCCTGCTCCAGAAGACATTACTCCTCAAAGCGGTAACCCTTTCCGTATACAGTCAAAATATGTTCCGGATGGGAGGGGTCTCTTTCGATCTTTTCTCTCAGCCACCGGATATGGACTGACAGCACAGAAGGCGTGGATTCCGAACCATATCCCCAAATTTCCGTAAACAGCCGCTCTTTTGTCAAAATCTCTCCCGGATGCGCGGCCAGATAAGCAAGAAGCTCGTACATTTTTGAAGTCATTTCCAGCGGACTGTCTGCTTTTGTTACAGACTTTCTCTTCTGGTCAATAATGATATCAGAAAAACAGAGAGGCTTTAAAACAGAATAACCATAGGTTCTCCTCAGCAGCGCCAAGACTCGGGAATACAGTTCCGCCAGAGAATAGGGCTTTGAGAGATAATCGTCTCCGCCAAGCATCAGGCCTTTTACTTTATCTGTATCACTGGTCCTGGCAGAAATGAAAATGACAGGAAGCTCTGTTTCGTTTCTTAGCTTTTCTATGAACTGAAAGCCATTCATTCCGGGAAGATTAATATCCAGGATAATCAGTCTGATAGGATGCTGATACAAAGCTTCAAATGCCTCTTCGCCGCTTTCTGCCCGGATACATCCAAACCCCTTTTCTTCCATATAATCTATGGCGATCTCTGCCAGATCCCTGTCGTCTTCTACGATCAATATCTCTGATTGAAGCATGGAATATCCTCCTGTCTGTCATGCCGGGAATGACTCATTAAATAATTTGTCAGATACATACCCTGGCGTTGTGCCCGCTGTTCTTTCACAACTTTGTACCCTCTTTTTTCAAAGAACGGTTTTGCAGTAATGGATGCATGTGTGATAATTTTTCTCCCTTGTACTGCCTGTTCCAGCTGATCGCAGATAGCTGAGGCAATTCCTTCTCTTTGATAATCTTTATGAACAAACAGGCGGTCTAAATATCCTGTATGATCAATGTCTCCAAAGCCCACGATAACATCATCTTTAACTGCAACATATGTAATATTTGCTGATAAAGATTCATTCCATCTTTTTAAATCGGCACTTCCGGCTGCCCACACATTTAATTGTTCTTCAGTATAATCTTCTGCGTTGACTGCGTGGATCGTGTTATAAAAAAGTTCCGCCAGTTCCTTACCGTCAGAAGATTGATATATTCGAATTGATAGGTTTTTCATAATATTCTTTCTATGTGCTAAAAAACAGCTCAAAAGATCTAATAAAAAGTTTCAAAAAAAGATTGCCAAGTCACATACCACGCGTGTTTTTATCATTCGTTAAAATAAAAATATATTATTTAACCCCTCCTGCCAGGGGTGGTATTGTCCGTTCTAAATCTCCTCTCAATGCTCTTGCATTAAAAATACGACTATGATCCCGGACAAATACTTCTAAATTGCGTAACCAAAAATCCAGAGAAACTTTTCTATCTTCACTTATAAGTATAAGGATATCCTGTAAGTATTCCCTCATCATAAATCCTTGCTCTACATTACCTAATAAGTTTTTATATTTCTCTGTAAAATCACATTTTGCAGACAAATTCCCTCTAAAATAATCAGGTCGAATCTTTTCCACACTGTCTAATTGATGGAGCATCAAATAGACATTATGTAATACAAAAAGAACTTCACTTTTGGGCAATGCTTTCACTTCTCTAACCAATACAATAAGTTGTACACATGCTCCCTTTAAGTCATCTTGATCTAAACATTTTATTGCATCATTTAGTATACTTTCTTTATAACTTAATTCTTCTCCATATACTGAAACATGGTTTATTAAGGATTTTGCTAATTCACAATAATCATCATCACCAATATATTTAACTATCAACGATTTTTGGTATACTGTTTTTCTATAAAAATGCCATCCAGTTTTAATACAGGGTAAATATACAAAATATACAATATCATTTGTTACAGTTATAGCAGACAATACAAACCATCTAATGCCCCCAAATATATTATTATTTCCTAATAGATGTTCTAAATTTATTTCATCTCCATCTACTAGTCCCCCTATAGAAAAACTATTCTCTGAATGAATAGCTCCGCTTGTATTTAATTCACCTTATGTCATAAAATCATTTCTTATATTTGCAATTTGAATTTTTACATTTAAGATTGGAGAATTTTGAGGATTTCTAGCAAAAATAATTTCGTTTTTAATATAGAAAAAGGGTAACGATTTCTCGAATTTATCCTTCTCGTCCATTTCATATTTCTCTTCTTTCTGTTTTTCTTTCTCTAAACGTTCTTGTTTGTCTTTGTTCACCTGAAAAAAATACAATAAAGCAGGTATCGTTAAAGGAAGAGTAAGTTCTATAAACTTAATAAGCGCTTGATTGTTACCTAATAGATCCATAATTTTATTATTACAGAAATATATTATTATTAAAACGAATATATAGCTTAATATTAATTTAAATAACATCATAATACTATTCCTCAATTATTATCTTGTTCATCTATCTCGCAGCTTCTTTTAATGCTTCTCTCAATTCTTTATCGCATGCATAAATATATAATCCATTCACTCCCCGGGTCATCAGGACTCTTACTTCATGCTGGATTAAAGTTTCTCCAAATCTCTGCTTCGTACCATCCGACAATGTACGTTTTCTGGTTGCTTTTAAATTCCAGCTTTCACTTGGGTCGAAAACAATCTTGCCATTGCGGTACTTAACAGACGGGCCAAGGATTACACCTGCGTAATTCAGGTCAAATCCCTGAATTGTAAAGGTGGAACCCACCTCATCTATTGTCTGCGGCTGTTCCGCCCAGGCAAGTGTTTTATTCTTGTTTTTCTCTTTTCTTCCCAGTTCCTTGTCCAGCTCATGGTTCCATGGTTTATGCCAATCACCAATCAGCACTTCCCAATATTTCTTCATTCTCTTTTCCATGGATGAATTCTGGCTATATTCCCAATCATAGGTTGCTATCATCCGGGAAAGCTTATGTTCTTCCTCCGCGGCTTTCGTCTTGACTGCAGTCTCAAGCTCAGCCGGATGTTCAAAGATTTTTATCTCATATCCTGTGGTATCCATTGGAATTGCTGATAGATGATTCTCTTTTGTAAAATTATCTATCCAGGAAATCGTTTCATCTGATGCAGTAATTCTCATCTGCTTTGTCAGCTTAAAATGATTTCCATTTTCTTTGGCTTTCTCTCTATAATTTCCTAATATTTCTGTTTCCCAATACTGCTCTGTTGTTAAAATCTGATTTTCATCAAACATAACCACAGTGACTTTGGCCCTCTCAATGATATCCTGGAGCTGATTTTTACCCCGATAGGATTGTTTTCCCTGTGTTAATAGCAGATGAGCCTCATCAATAAATGCCACGTCTATCGGTTTACCCGCTGAGTGATGATTGATAAAAGTTGTTGGTTTAGATACAACCCTTCCATATTTATTTTTTAAACCTAATTTTTCTGCTATTTGCTCATATACCGTAATCTGCTCATCATGATTTACTATCAGACAACACTGGAAATCCGTCATTTTTTCTTCTTCTGCCATCAAGTACAGCTCGTAAAAAGTGCTGCTGTTAAGAACGGTTTTTCCTGTTCCGGCTTCTCCGTCAATAAAAATAAGCTGTCCATCTCCATTCTGCTCATTCAATACACTGAAAACCCTTTCTATAATCCTGTCTCTTATATCTTCCTGCTCTTGTGTCAGTTTATGAAGAGGTGAAGCCTTAAATAACGCTGAATCCTTTATAACACTTTCATTTGGAAACATTGATGGGTCTGTTTTTCTCAGCTTATGCCAGATCCTTCGAAAGATATCATTCACTTCAAAATCAGGATAATATCTGTTCTGCGGATTTGTCCTTTTATTATGTATTCTTTTTACCGAATCAACCCCCATCATATAAAGCATTAAGCGGTTTTCAATATCCATGGTTAAAGATTTATTAAAATGGTCATGGCCGATAATATACAAACTTGCCGACTTTCTTCTCAGCTGGGACCTCCAGTTCTGTTTGTCCTCTGATTGATCAAAATGCTGTTTTGTTCTCTGAATAATATTATTTGATTCACCCACATATACCTCATAGCTTCCGCTCTTTTTCCAGTTATGTATATAAACCGTAGGATAATCTAACAAGACTGTTTTTTCTTTTTCTGAAGCCTTATTTAATAATTTTTCCTGAAAATTATGTAAGCCATGCATATTGTCATTTATTTTATGTATGATAGGTTCCAAATCAATTCCTTGTATCATGTTTATAAAAAAAAATAAACACATACTTTCCTTTCTTTTAAAATATCTTTTCTTACAAAACAAAAGAAATTGCATTACAATCTTCACTTAAAATCAACAAATTGTATCATTTCCTTCTTAAATTCTAATATCTTCCTGTGTAATTGTCAAACAGGTATCCTCTCCTTATGAGCCGTTATAATCCCGAAGTTCTGCTGATTTTACTTTCTCCACCGAAGATGCTAAAATAGTGCCAGAATAATCGTTAAACAATCACATCCGCAAAGGAGGTTTCTATGGAATCGGCAGTTACACGTGACGAAGCTTTTGAGCTGTTGAAACAATATAACAAAGAACCTTTTCACATCCAGCATGCACTGACAGTGGAAGGTGTCATGAAATGGTATGCAAACGAACTAGGCTTCGGACAGGAAGAAGACTACTGGGGCATCACAGGACTTCTTCATGATATTGACTTTGAACTTTATCCGGAAAAACACTGCCAAAAAGCACCGGAGCTCCTGCGGGCAGGAGGTATTGGAGAGGACATGATCCGCTCTGTCTGTTCCCACGGCTATGGGATCTGTTCCGATGTCCGGCCTGAACATGAGATGGAAAAAGTCCTGTTTGCGGCCGACGAACTGACTGGTCTGATTGGAGCCGCTGCATTAATGCGTCCTTCTAAAAGCGTACAGGATATGAAACTATCCAGTGTCCGCAAAAGTTTAAAGATAAAAAGTTTGCGGCAGGATGTTCCCGGGATGTAATTTCACAAGGAGCTGAGAACCTCGGCTGGGAGCTGAATGAACTATTTGAAAAAACGATTCTTGCCATGCGTTCCTGCGAAAATCAGATCCGGCAGGAAATGCAAAAATATGAACAGTAGGAGGTAACCCACCATGTGTATTAACAAAAAAAGACAAGCAGATGTTACCCTCCATGCAGAGCCGAACAAAAAAAGTGCCGGCTGCATGGAGTAAACAGGCACTTTTGATATGCGGCTTTGCATCCAAGAACAACGATGTTTAAGGAAACGAGGCCAAATATGAAATATAAAAATGCATCTTCCCTTCTTCCTGCGGCCCTTGTGGAACAGCTTCAGGACTACCTGCAGGGAGAATATTTATATATTCCTAAAAAAGAAGATCAGCATAAAAGCTGGGGTGACCAGACCGGAAGCCGGCTCAGGATCAGCAAACGCAATGCCTGTATCCGGAGAGATTTTCAGCTTGGGAAGTCAATAGAAAATCTGTCAGAGACATATTTTCTATCTGTACACACTATCAGGAAGATTATATACAGCAAATAAAATATCTGGAAAAAGTGCGGTTTATAGATTGGAAACCGCACTTTTGTTTTGCGCATGAAACTTTCTGAATCCATAAGTATAAAATGATTCTGTATCAATTCGTATATTGAGGGAAACTTATCTCTCTGATATTCTTTGATGCAGGAGGTGTTACTTATGAAACAAAATAGAAAGACTGCATCATTTGGATTTGCACAAACGGATATTACCCCGAGCGTATCCGTAGAAATGGTTGGATTTTCAAGAACAAACAATAAATCAAGGGGTGTTCTTCATCCATTGAAAGCACAAGTCCTGATATTCAGGACCGCAGATAAAACAATATGTCTGACAGCCATCGACAGTCTGGGATTTACCGTAAAATTAACGTCTCAATTAAGGAAGCAGATGTCAAATGTACTGAATGTTCCCGTTGACAACATCATGATCTGCTTTTCCCATACTCACTCTGCTCCGAATGCTGCAGCAGAAAGTGCCTATTTTACCTTCGTGTGTGACCGTATATGTTCTGTCCTGAAAACGGCCCTGAAAAATATGAAACCATTCTATGCCGGATGGGGTATTGCAGAACATGACATTGGAGTCAATCGGAGATCCGGAAAAGTTTTAAGAGATCCCCGTCTGGGAGTTTTAAAGCTTTCCAAGCCCGATGGCAGTCCGGCACTGCTCCTGCTTCGGGTATCCGCCCATGCAAATGTCCTTACAAGTGACAACTATAAAATTTCTTCCGATTATTTCGGCGTAACCAGACAAAAACTTTCTGAATCGTTTGGATGTCCGGTTATGATGATTCAGGGGGCATCTGGAGATCTCCGCCCCAGATTCCAGCAGGAAAACGCTGAGTTTATGGAGATTTATGGTGTGGACGCCTTAGAAGAACCATATACTGCCCAAGAAAAAGAAAAATATTTCAGACAGAGCACAGAATCCTTAAACAAAATGGCAGAATCCGTATTTCAGTCTGCTGCTTCCATCTTTACTGCTTTAAAAACAATGCCGGTATACTGTGTCTCTATGTGTTCTGTAAGACACAGGTTCACAGCCGATGTTCCGCCTTTGAACCGGGCCGCTGAAATCGCGGCTGAAGCAAAGGAAAAGGCCAGAATTGACGGAACAGGATGGCTGCAGGAGGTCCGCAGGCTGCACCATGAACACATCCCTGCTCAGACAGCAGACATTGAATTTCAATATTTTTTATTGAATGAAGGATGTCTCTGCGGTGTTCCCAATGAAATCATGTGCGAAATATCTCTGGATGCGTGGCATCGGTCAAAGGATTCCCTTCTTTTCCTAAACGGCTATACCAATGGGATTGACAGTTACCTTCCCACAGCTGAGGAATATGATGAGGGCGGTTATGAAGTCCTCTGGTCTAATCTGATCTATTATCCTTATCACGGAAGGGTCATGCCGCTGAACCGGGAATCTGCCCGCCGGATGTCATCCTTTGCAGTGGCTGACCGAAAGAATCTTCTGGCGGATTAGTCTGCCCCTATTCTTTTTTCTGCCTGATGTGAAGTCTTCCAGGCTTTGACATGATTGTTTTCCATGACAGGGTGTAATCTCAGCTGATACTGCCCGCCGTGCTGACGGACCATCCGGCTCAGTTCCCCGTAAACCAGTTCCCGTTTCTTCTGCTGGGAAACAGGAATACTGATGTCCGCCGTTATGAGAATGTTTGCCCCAGATTTGATCAAATAAAAATGATGAATGTTTAATAATCGATGGATTTCTTTCGCTTTCTCTTTTAAATCTTTTTTTATTTCCTGTATCTCAGGAGACTCTTCTGCCATTATATCCGCCTGGACCGTACAGCTGCATCCAAACTTCTGCTCTATTTCTATAGAAAGCTCTGAGGCCCGGGCGCAGACAGTATTTTCTGTTCCAAGAACCTTTGCCGAGACCACATAATGGTTGAGCCCGTAGTCATGAATCATTAATTCATAACAACTCTTGATGCCTTTCTTTTGCATTATCATCTCTTCTATCTTTTCTGCTATGGAACTATCGGCCTGCATACCGATTACTTTCTGTACAATGGCTGAAAAGCTTTTGACTCCATTGAATATAATCAGTGCCGCCACTCCGACCCCGCACCATCCATCTATTTTCCAGGAAGTAAATTCTGCGGCGAGAGCTGAAATCAGTACTGCGGATGTAGCGAGTGCATCGGCCAGTGAATCATTTGAAACAGCTTTTAATGTCTCTGACTGCCGCCGCTCTCCTGCCCGCTTCTGTATAAAATGCATCCATATCTTAACAAATACAGACAGGAGCAGCACAATAAATACGGAACCCGGATACTGGGACTGCTGTCCTTGATATACGGCGGACCCAGAGGATTTGAGCAGTTCTAATCCTATCGTGATTACCGATGCAGAGGTCAGCATGCCAAGGATCCATTCCAGTCTCCCGTGCCCAAACGGATGATGTCTTCCAGCGCCGCATCCTGCCGCCCAGAGCCCAAGCATTGTAATAGCCGATGTCCCTGCATCTGTCAGGCTGTTCCATCCGTCTGCGGTTATTGTTACAGAATGGCTGACAGCGCCGGCTCCAAATTTCACAGCACACAGCAATAAGTTTAATGCAATGCCCAGCACGGTAAGTCCGAAAATGCCGATTCCTTTCTTTTCCCCTTTCATATATTTTCCTCCTTCATCTGTTCCATAGACCGGCTGCCGTTTTGGATTCCCAATATTTCATTCATCTTCCATGCAAACCACAGAGTCATCAGTGCCGAACAGATATCCGCCGCCGGCTGAGCCCACACAATCCCTGAAAGTCCGAAGAGTTTTGGAAGGATTAAAATACACGGAAAGAAAAAGATCCCCTGCCTTCTTAAACTCAGAATACTTCCGGCACCGCTTCTCCCTGCCGACAGATATAGGGAGGCATAAACCATCTGAAACCCAAAAGTAAGAAACATCAGCGCATTCAGCCTCAGTGCTTTTCCTCCCAGGGCCAGCATCTGAGGGTCAGTTCCAAACAGCCCGATTACCTCTCCGGAATACAGAATACATAGAAATGACATGAGAATACAAAAGGCAGTAGACCATAAACTGCACAGCTTTACCGCCTCTCTGAGCCGTTCATACTGCCCTGCGCCAAAGTTAAAACCTGCAAACGGCTGAAATCCCTTCATAAAGCCAAAGACGACATAGATACCGACCGTCATGACCCGGCTGACTGCACCCATGGCTGCGACTGCATAATCCCCGTACTCTTTTGCCGCCGGAGTT
>NZ_FR889190.1:2801-8360 GCF_000432215.1 Anaerostipes sp. CAG:276 | reverse complement strand
TACTCTTTTGCCGCCGTATTTGTAAGGCCCAGTGCAGCACTGGCAAACAGCTGAAAGGTCAGGACAGGAATTCCTATTTTTAAAATCTCCTTATAGACAGCACCTTTTATTGTAATTTTACGAATAGATGGTTTTAGCACACCCTTTTGTCTTCTCAAGTAATACACATACATCAGGGAATTGACACAAAGGGAAACCACTGTAGCTGCAGCGGCCCCGCGGATTCCCATGTGCAGTCCGTATATCAGAAGCGGATCCAAAATCAGGTTCGTCACACTTCCGGCCGTCATAGTAAATCGTGTTGATCCCTGGGCCGTCAGAAGGTTATTCATTGTCACATTAAATACATTGAGTATAGAACCAGAAACATAAATCACAGCATATTCTCTGGCGTAGGGTAAGATCGTTTCTGTAGCTCCAAGTGCCGACAATATCGGTGTTAAAAAGCACAGGATCAGGCCAATAACTGCCGCTCCTGTCAATAGTCCGGAAAATAAAGCCGTTGAGGCTGTCTGGTCAGCCAGAGCGTACTCCTTCTCCCCGAGCAGCCGGGAAATATAGGAAGATGCTCCTGCACCGAACATCATCCCCAGTCCGATGACCAGCTGGACAACAGGAAAAACCACAGAGACTGCACCCATTTGGCTGATTCCCAATCCTCCCACAAAATAAGCGTCCACAGCATTATACAGAGCCGAGGCCAGCATACCGATCATCGTGGGGATGCCGAGCTTTAGCAGCGCCTTTGACACCTTTTCTTCTCCTAAAAGAAAGTTGGTTTTCGTTGTTTGTTCCATTTTTCTTACCTCCAAAAGTATTTTTTATCTGAACGGATCACTTTTCCGTACAAATCAGAAGAATTATAATATTGAATATATATTCAATATTGTTCAATAAAAAAGGGAACCGGCTCAAAAACCGATTCCCTGCAAATACATCTTCGATATTTTATTTAGTAATTCCATAGCCCATTCCTCGCTTTCATAATGATATGCAATCTGAAGCAGCGCATCTACAAAATTGTTGGCTACAATATGCACAAACACCGGATCATGGTTTTTTAACATGTCTTTGTGTGAATTCAGATGATGCTCAATTTCACTGACTAAGCGCTCTTTTTCATCCTCATATTTGGTCTTTGTGCTTTTATCCATCATGATAATCAATTCCCTGCGGTGTCGGAAAAGAGTCCGGATACAGTTCTCTTCCATTTGGCTCAGATACTTATAGTCTTGATAGTCCGGAGAGCCGCCATGTTTCATGACCCGTTTCCAGTCAAAACAAACCGGCCTTAAAACTTCATCAAACAAAGCCTCTTTATTTTTATAATAGGAATAGATCAGTCCGGCGGGAATCCCTGCCCTGCCGGCAATGTCCCGTATCGTTGTGCGGACATATCCATGGATAAAAAACTCTTCCAGTGCAGAATCAAGAATACACTGGCGTATTTCATCTTTTAAGACTTGTGCCATAGCGCCTCCTAATATTGAACTTTAATTCAATATTATAAGAAAGCCGGGATTTTGTCAACTATTGTTTCATCTTCGCTGCAAATTTCATCTTGATGACTGACGGCAGCAGACAAAGCAGCGTGTTTCTTGACATCTTTGTATTATATAGTTATAATTATAACAGTTATAAATAGAACTATATGGAAAGGAATGTATTTGATGCAGAATCATGTTTTAACCTATGCCAATCATTTCAAACATCTGTACCGCCAGACATTTCAGCCCTTGTCGGAACAATATGAAATGTCTCAGCTGGAAATTGATATTTTGCTCTTTCTGAAAAACAATCCCCGGAATAATACCGCCAAGGAAATCTCAGTCATGCGGGGGTTTGCAAAATCCAATGTTTCAAAAGCCGTGGAATCTCTCAGGATACAGGGTTATCTGACCACCTCTCCTGATCCCGGTAACCGGAAGGTCCGCCGTCTGTATCTGACTAAGAAAATGCAGAACAGAATCGACGCCCTTTCAAAGTGCCAGGAACAATGTTTCGCACTTCTCCTCGATGGATTTACAGAAGAGGAGCGGCTCAAGCTGCAGGAATTTTTCAGCAGGATCGACGAAAATATTACAAAGTCACTAAATCATAAAAAACACAAAGTATGAGGTAACAGCTATGTTGTATAAATTTATCATTTGTTTTTTAGCCGGAATCGGCGCAGGATTGGGGACAGGCTTCGCTGGAATGAGTGCAGCTGCAGTCATAAGTCCCATGCTGATCACTTTTCTTGGAATGAATCCATATATGGCAGTGGGCATTGCCCTGGCAAGCGATGTTTTTGCCAGCGCAGTTTCAGCTTATACATATGGAAAACACAAGAATCTGGATATTAAAAACGGACTGGTCATGATGATTTCTGTGCTTTGCTTTACACTAGTCGGCAGCTATATTTCCAGCCTTGTGCCAAGCACTGCTATGGGCGGATTTTCTACATTCATGACTTTGCTGCTGGGAATTAAATTTATTGTCCGTCCTGTTATGACCACAAAAAGCAGTATGGATTTGGTGGATGCAAAAAAAAGATTTCTTCAGTCTGTTCTCTGCGGATCTGTCGTCGGTTTTATCTGCGGATTTGTAGGAGCGGGCGGAGGCATGATGATGCTCCTTCTGCTGACCAGTGTCTTAGGGTACGAACTCAAAACTGCTGTTGGAACCAGTGTATTTATCATGACATTTACTGCTCTGACCGGATCTCTGAGTCATTTTGCCATCGGCGGACGCCCGGATATGCTAAGCCTGCTTTTCTGCGTGCTGAGTACATTTCTCTGGGCAAGAGTAGCAGCGAAGTTTGCAAACAAAGCTTCGGCGATCGTATTAAACCGGGCAACCGGTGCGGTCCTTACAGTGCTTGGACTGGCGATTGTCACAGTGAATTACCTTTAATCAAAAGGGCCGGATCCACTAAGGTGAGCCGGCCCTTTTGAATGCATCGATTTATCTGGTTCCATCTATCATATAAAGCAGTGCATTTACAATACACGCCGCAATATTGCTCCCGCCTTTTCTTCCCCTTGCCACAATATACGGAACTTCAGCATCCATGATCAGTTCTTTTGACTGGACCACATTAACAAATCCCACGGGAACCCCTATTACCAGATGAGGATCCAGTTTCCCTTCCCTGATCAGCTCATACAGCCTGACCAGTGCCGTCGGGGCATTTCCAACTGCAAAAATGAACTTCTCACCTAAAGCCGCCGCTTTGTCCATACTCGCCACAGCCCTTGTGGTGCCGTTTGCTTTTGCTGCTTCTGCAACATCCTCATCGGACATAAAACAGTGGACCGTTCCCCCATACCGGGCCAGTTTCTTTTTATTAATGCCTGCCCTGCCCATCTGCGTATCTGTCACAATGGACGCGCCGTTTTTGATGGCATCTATGGCAAGTGATACTACATGATCCGAAAAGCAAAGATTTTTTGCATAATCAAAGTCGGCGCTAGTATGAATACAGCGCTTTACGATAGGTTCAGTTCCGGGAATCAGCGAAAAAGCCCTCATTTCCTCTGTTATGATCTCAAAACTTCTTGCCTCGATCTGGGCAGGCTCCACATTCTCAAGTTTAATTTTCATTAGTCTTCTGCTCCTTTATGAAGGATTTCATATATTTTTTCCATATCCAGATGCTTTCTCAGTTCATCTGCCAGCAGATCATACTGCTCTTCCTTTAACTGCCGGTAATCCGTCGCCGGAGCATCGGAAAGATCGATCCCTTTCTTTTCTCCAATGGCACGGACAATCTTTTCCGCCGTATCCGAGAGTTCAAAAATGCCATGTAAATAAGTGCCGTAGACATTTCCTACCCAGGTTCCGCAAAGCTTTGTGACGCCGTTACCTTTATCCTCAAAAAACGTCAGCGGTTTTGCATTGCCGTGCTGTGAAGAGATTCCCATGTGAATTTCATATCCTTCAAAGGGAGCTCCTGAGATCGGATACAAATCACCATCCAGCTTAAGAAATCTTCCTTTGACCCGGCTTCTTGTTTTTTGTTTGGAAAAGACGGTGTCGATCGGGAGCAGTCCCATTCCTTTAACCATTCCTCCTGTCTCCACATGATGAGGGTCAGACAGTACTTCTCCCAGCATCTGATAGCCTCCGCAGATTCCAAAAATAATCGTTCCCCGGTATGCTTCTTTGAGGATCATATTTTCCAGGCCGGACTGACGGAGCCACAGGAGATCCTCAATGGTATTTTTGCTTCCCGGAAGCAGGATCATATCCGGATCTCCGAGTTCTCCCGGGGTTCTCACATAACGCAGTGAAACATTTGGAATGAGTTCAAACACGTTAAAGTCCGTAAAGTTAGAAATCCTTGGAAACCGGATCACAGCAATGTCGACCAATTCCTTTTTTGTTTTCCGGTCAAACTTCTCGCTCAGACTGTCCTCATCATCTAATTCAAGATTCATATAGGGGGTAACCCCCACGACCGGGATCTGCACTTTTTCTTCCAGCATCTCAATGCCGGGATCCAGGATCGTTTTATCTCCCCGGAACTTGTTGATAATCATTCCTTTCACTCTTTTTTGTTCTTCCTCTGTCAGCAGCATCATGGTTCCGGTCAGCTGTGCAAAGACGCCTCCCCGGTCGATGTCTCCCACTAGAAGTACAGGTGCATTGGCCAGTTCTGCCATGCCCATATTGACGATATCGTCCTGTTTCAGATTAATCTCTGCCGGACTCCCCGCACCTTCTATGACAATCATATCATATTCCCTGCTCAGAGCATCAAATGCCTTTTGGATTTCAGGAATCAGCGTTTTTTTATATGCAAAATAATCTCTGGCGCTCATATTGCCAAGGACTTTCCCATTTACAATCACCTGAGAGCCGGTATCGCTGGATGGCTTTAAAAGAATCGGATTCATATAGACAGACGGTTCGATTCCCGCCGCCTCTGCCTGCATGACCTGGGCACGTCCCATCTCCAGCCCGTCCTTTGTTATGTAAGAGTTCAGCGACATGTTCTGCGACTTAAACGGAGCCGCTTTATAGCCATCCTGCTTAAATATTCTGCAGAGTCCTGCAGTCATAAGACTTTTCCCGACATTTGACATCGTTCCCTGAATCATGATTGTCTTTGCCATGCTGTTTCTCCTTTCGTGAACGCCTGAAGTGTCCAGATAAACCGCCGGTTTTCCTCTTCTGTCCGGACTGCGATCCTGAACCATCCTTTTGAAAGTCCCTCATAATTCCGGCAATTCCTGATCAGAATTTGATTTGAGAGACAATATTCATAGAAATCCTCCGGGCCTTTGAAAAATATATAGTTGGCTCTGGACCCGTAAATTCGAAAGCCTGCTTCCTCCAATGCTTTCTTTAAAATATGTTTCTGTTCAGACACGAACCGGACTGACCGTTTTAAGTAGGACTGCTCCGACAAAGCCGCTGTTCCTGCGGCCTGGGCAGGAGACGACACTCTCCATGGCTGGGTCACTTCCGTCATTTTTAAAAGGACCTTTTCGTCGGAACAGATACCGTACCCGAGACGGAGACCGGCCATGGCATAGCGCTTTGTAAATGCTTTCAGCAAAAAAATATGGCGGG
>NZ_FR889190.1:2122-2779 GCF_000432215.1 Anaerostipes sp. CAG:276 | reverse complement strand
CGGTTATATTTCAGGCAGCCTGCCAGTTCATAGTCCTGTCCTTTCGGGACAAAATCCAGGAAACACTCGTCCACTGCAAAAAATACCTGATGTTCTCTGCACTTTTGTGAGAGTTTCAGCAGCATTTCCCTATCGGTCAGTTCTCCTGTGGGATTGTTTGGATTGCACAAAAACACCATATCCAAAGCCGGTGTGATTTCTGAAAGGATCTTCTCTGTCACACGGAATTCTTCCTGTTCTGTCAAATAAAAATAGGTTATCTGACAGCCCACACTTTTCAGTGCCTGTTCATATTCTGCGAAGGTCGGAGCTAAGATCAAAGCTTTCTTAGGCTTTAACGCCAGTGTCAGGGCGAAAATAAGATCTGCAGCGCCGTTGCCGCAGATCAGCCAGGACTCAGGAACCTGTTCCCACTCTGATAATGCCTTTTTTAATTTGCTGCAGTGAACGTCCGGGTAATGTTCGATTCCTTCGGCCGATTTCCGAACAGCTTCTTTGACACTCTCCGGCGTTCCAAGAGGATTTACATTGGCGGAAAAATCAGTTATATGCCCGTGACGGTAAATATCTCCCCCGTGTATATGTTTCTTCATGCCGCTCCTCCTTCCGGTCAAAACTTCCATCCGATACACATAAGTATAATCCCAAAAACGGCGG
>NZ_FR889190.1:0-2097 GCF_000432215.1 Anaerostipes sp. CAG:276 | reverse complement strand
GCCTGCCAAGAGGCTGCATCCGTACATAAGGCCGTTGGCTCTTTTTATATCTTCCGGCTCCGGGTGTCTTAAATCATCGCCTATGGTTGGTTTTTCATAAAGTTTTCCAAAGTACCAGGCATTTCCTGCCAGCTGGATATGCAGAGCCCCCGCTGTCACGGCTTCCGTGTGGGCAGCGTTGGGACTCTTATGGTTTCTTTTGTCTCTCCTGTAAATCCGTCTGGCCGCCGGCACATCATTTCCGGTAAAAATACAGGCGGCAATCATAAACCATGCAGACAGCCTTGCAGGGATATAATTTGCCAGGTCATCCAATTTCGCCGGATATCTGCCGAAATTCAGATATTGTTCATTCTTATATCCCACCATGGAATCCATCGTGTTGATGGCTTTGTAGAGAAACATCAGCGGAACACCGCCTAATGTCATATAAAATAACGGGGCCACGACTCCATCCGATGTATTTTCCGCCACGGTCTCCACGGCGGCCTTTATAACACCGGTGCGGGTTAGTTCTTCTGTATCTCTTCCGACGATCATGGAAACTGCCTTTCTGGCCCCTAAAAGAGATCCTTCGGTAAGCTCTCTGTAAACTTTTATACTTTCATCTTTTAACCCCCTTGCCGCCGTCAGCTGATAACAGAAAAAAGACTCCAAAAGAAACCCTGCCGCCTGGCTCCATCCGTACAGTATTTTCAAAGCAAAAAACGGAAGGGCGAAGGATGCGGACCCGATCAGGAGGATCAGAAGAATTCCTCCCGCCCGTTCTCCTCGTGGTGTCTGAGGAAAAACAGACCGTATTCCTTTTTCCGCCGCTGATATGGCAGAACCGATCAGGCGGACGGGATGACAGAGCCAGCGGGGATCGCCGAACAGGAAGTCCAGGAAAAAACCAAACAATAATGCTGCTGCTCTTACTTCCATATGTCTGATCCCTCTTTTCTGATATAGATTTCATGACTGCCTATGACCCATTGTTTCTCATCTGTCTCTATTTCATATCCCTCCAGATTTTTTACCTGCCAGTCAAAATAATCCCTGTGAGTGACGGCAAATCCGTCTAAAATACTCATGATCGTTCCTCCATGGATTACCATTGCAAAAGTTCTATATTGATACTGTATGCAGTGCTCTATGCATAGAGAAAACCCTTCAAGACACCTGGCCTGAAATTCTTCTCTGCTCTCTCCCCCAGGAAAAGGGAGGGTTCCGTTGCTGTCGATCCATTCCTGATACTTCGGTTCATCGGATAACTCTATGTAGTTCTTTCCCTCAAAAATGCCGAAATCACACTCAGCAAACTGTTCCCGGATCACCGGCTTTTTTCCGCGGTAAAGAAGTCCGGCAGTCTGTATACACCGCCTCATAGGGCTTGTATAGACCACGTCTGTCTGCGGATATATCCGGTCCAGACACAAGGAGATCCCTTCCGGGCTTAAATTTTCATCTGTTCTTTTTCCAGCATAGCGGCCTGAAGCATTACTCTCTGTCATGCTGTGCCGGATCACGTATCCTCTGATCATCCCTTTATCACCGTCCCTATTCCGCACACGACCCGGTGCACTTCACTGCTCATCCCGGCCAGACAGGTAAGAAGCCTTCCCTCTGTCTCCCTGAAATTCCGGTCAAATGCATTCGCCGGCACAACACCGCAGCCGAGTTCATTAGCTATAAGGACCAGCTCCGGGTTTGCCTCAAAAATTTTCCTGGCTTCCTGTTCATAATCCTTTATATCCGGCAGTTTCCGCCTGACCCATTCATGAAAATGATACAGGCATTGACAGGAATAAATCTCCTCCAAAGAACAATCCGCTCCGTCTGTCATCTGATCTCCCGGAATGCCGGTGACCCTTTCCGCATATTGTTTTTTCCCTTGAAATGCTCCTCCTATGATGATGATCATGGCTGCTCCTTTACATTATTTTCTCTATTACGGCCAGGCATATGGCCGCAGACAGCTCACATATCTGCAGAAACCACCCTGCGAGATCTCCTGTAATGCCGCCAAACTGTTTCATCGACATCCGGTAATACCAGGCAAAGGATAAAATGGCTCCTCCAATACACAAAAGTCCGGCAGCAGGATTTAAGAGACAC
>NZ_FR889189.1:29399-47031 GCF_000432215.1 Anaerostipes sp. CAG:276 | reverse complement strand
CTTGCCTTCAAGGCCCAACCATGATTCGCTCATAAATAATCCTCCTAACATGTGACTTGTTTACTTGATGATTTCATTATAAAGTCAATGCTGAAGAAATTTAATTCTGTCTTTTTCCATGCCGATGAAAAGAAGTGTCTTATTTATGAAATAAACGGAAATTATACTTTATATATTATTCAGATTTGTTTATAGAATGTTTATATCTGAGGTATTTTATTATAACTTATCAAGAAATGATAATCTACTATTTTTGTTAACTTTCACTTAAAAATATCGCTCAGCCAATCGTGTCAGACTGGTAAGGAAGTTCATTTTCTCTACGCTCTCTGTGGCTTTTACCGGTTTTTTCAGAAGGACTTCATCTCCTCTTTTATATATAATATATCCCAATACCTGACCCTTTTTCACAGGGGCTTTCACCTGGCCGATACGGATCTGCTTCTTCACATCATTTTTACTGCCCTTCACCAGGACAATCTTCGCAGGAATATCCTCTTGATAGGAGACGGTCTCTTTCTTTCCTTTTGTCACCGCAATCTTTCCGATATCCTTTGCTTTCGTGTGGTCCTCCATGACCTGGCAGTGAGAAAATCCATAGTCCAGCAAAGCACTGGCATCTTTCACCCTTGTCTTGGAATCGTCGCTGGCCATGACAACAGCAATCAGACTGACCCCGTTTCTCGTAGCCGTGGCACTCAGACAGAACTTTGCGGTGCTGGTGCTTCCTGTCTTCAGGCCGGTACATCCGTTATACTGCTTTAACAGTTTATTTGTATTGCTCAGACCGAATTCCTTCGTTCCCTTTTTCGTCTCATGGGTAAATTTGTCCATCCATATTTTTGTATATTTAAAAATATCCGGGTGTTTTGTCGTCAGTTCTCTTGACATCAGGGCAATATCATAGGCTGAAGTCTCATGTCCTTTGATATCCAGTCCGCAGCTGTTTTTAAATGTGGTATTTTTCATGCCAAGCTGCTTCGCCTTTTCATTCATCCGCTTTACAAAAGCGCCCTCGCTTCCCGCGATATGTTCCGCCATGGATACAACCGCATCGTTGGCACTGGAGATCACGATACATTTAAGCATCGTGTCCACCGTCTGGCTTTCTCCAGGTTCTAAGAACACCTGGGACCCTCCCATCGAAGCCGCGTGCTCGCTGACTGTCACTTTATCTGAATACTTAAGATTTCCTTTGTCCAGTTCTTCAAAGATCAAAAGAAGAGACATGACTTTTGTCACACTGGCCGGAGGCAGTTTCATGTCTTTGTCCTTTTGATACAGTATGGTGCCGCTCCCCGCCTCCATCACAACTGCAGATTTTGCAGTCAAGTCAAGCCCTTCTCCGTCCTGAGCCACTGTAAGCAATGTTTCCGGTTCTGTGGCACACACCATGGTTCCGGATGAAATGCATAACAGTAACGAAAGAATAAAAATTGCTGCTTTTTTCATAAAATAAACCTTTCACCTCTTATGTTACAGTTTAATAAGGAACAAGCCGATTTATTACAAAAAAAAGAACTGTAAATGGATTTACCCATCTACAATTCTTTTTTCATCTTCTTTGCCTGATTCCCCATTGATTTTTGGATTTTAGCTTTTTGTATTCTTCGTATGCTTCCTTTAAAATCTCTTTTTCATTCGGGAACTTTAACAAGTGGTAGGCTTCGTGAAATTTGTAGTACCCAGAGTCAACGAAAAACTCTTCTTTCTGCGGTTTTGAATGATACCCTTCTGCCTCCATCAAATACCAGTGAACGCTTTTTACGATCTGCTCATGGAAAGAGTAAAAGGAATACTCGCTCTTTCCGACATATTTGATAATTCGGGCATTGGCATCTGTCTCTTCTTTTACTTCACGCAAAGCGGTTTGTTCGTGCGTTTCCCCTTTTTCAACTGTACCTTTCGGAAGTACCCAGCCGTCATATCTGTTCTTATAACTTTTGTACAACAGCAATATCTTCCCTCTGTAAATTACGACACCTCCACAGCTTGTTGCCTCTGTCATCGCGGCCTCCAATCATCCTGCCTCAACGCTATTTTGGGTCTCTCTAGAAATTATTATAACGTTAATGGATATGCATTTCAACATTGGATTTTGCTTTCCCATTCCTTACCTGAAATAAGCGTCAAAGACATTTTTTGCAATCGGAGCTGCCACGCGGCCTCCGGATCCGCCGCCTTCCACGATCACGCTTACGACGATCTTTCTGCCGTTATGCTCCGCACAGCCGATAAACCATGCGTGGGAATCCTTATCATCGTTATACTCGGCAGAGCCGGTTTTTCCATAAACTTTATATCTTGAAGAGTAGGCTGATGTACCCGTTCCGTTTGTCACAACTTTCCTGAGCATTTTTCTGAGTTTTTTACACTCTTCGGCGCTGAGCGGGCTGGCGGTCTCTTTCGCCTTCGTCTCTTTGATCACCCCTCCGTTTATATTTTTCACCTTGTCCACAAGATAGGGCTCCATCATGACTCCGTCATTGGCGATGGTACTCATGACTGCCGCATTCTGAAGCGGCGTAATCAGTGTACTTCCCTGTCCTATTGCGATCTGGGGAACCTGACTGTCTTTGGAACTTCCGTCAAATGTAAACCGGCTGGATACCGCTGCCAGGTTAATCGGAATTCTGGAGTTAAACATCATATCCTCTGCGAGGGAAGCAAATTTACCTTTATTCAGCTGGGAAGCCATATGGACAAAAGCGGTATTGCACGATTTTTCCACTGCTCCTTCCAGATCCACAGTTCCATGGGCGGTTCCCCCATAGCAGCGGATTTTTACATTGTTGATGGTCGTAGATCCGGTACAGTGATAGGTAAAGTTTTTATAATCTTTGTGTTCTCTCATAAACTCCAGGGCAGTGATCACCTTAAAGGTAGACCCCGGAGGATACAGCCCCTGTGTGGCCCTGTTGATCAAAAGTGCATCTTCATCCGTATTCAGTTCTTTCCAGTTTTCCTTTACCAGAGCCGGACGGAAATCCGGTTTTGAAACCATGGCGATCACTTTTCCGGTTTCCGGGTCCATGGCCACCACCGCTCCTTTTTCTCCGCTCAGCGCATCATACGCTGCCTTTTGTACCCTTGTATCAAGCGTAGTGTAAACATTATCCCCGATGCTCTTTTCCCCTTTCAGATTACTCTCGATCTGGGATAAAAGATTTGCATTGGATTTCAGCAGATCAAAATTACATTTGGATTCCAGGCCGGATTTTCCTTTGGCGTTGTACCCTACCACATGGGCGAACATCCGTCCATACGGATAATCCCTTGTCTCGCTGTCTCCATCGCTGACGGTCTGGGCCAGGACTTTTCCGTTTGCACTGATGATTTTTCCTCTCACCACATATTTCTCTAATTCCTGAAGTCTTAAATTATGGGAATCGGTGATTACATTCTGACTGTCTCTGACGACAAAATGTATGATATAACCGATCAGCACAAGAAACAGTCCCACAAAGATATATGTAATCTGAAGGATCTGTCTATTGGCGTGCTTTTTCTTTCTTCCCGCGCTTCGTTCTGTTTTTGGAGAGGGAGATTTCTTTGGTATCTCCGTTTCCGCTTTCTTTCTGCGTTTGAATAAGCTCATTTTCTTCTTCCTCACTATTTGCTAACATGTGCAGTCCCTGAATGACACTTAAAATAATCAAAGTACTCAGCACCGATGTTCCCCCGTAGCTTACAAGAGGGATGGTAACACCTGTGGACGGTATGAACTTGGTCACTCCGCCGATACTTAAAAACACCTGAAAAATAAAACAAACACCAAAGCCAAGACAAAGCAGCTTGTTGAACAGTGTACGGCTTCTGGTGGAAATGTCCATAAACAAGATAAAACAGCTGATCAGTACGAAGATCAGACAGATCCCGAAGATCACACCGAATTCCTCACTGATCACGGAAAAAATAAAATCTGATTCCCGGACCGGGATATCAAACGGCCTTCCCTGGGTAAGGCCCATCCCAAACCAGCCGCCGGTGCCGATGGCAAACAGAGACTGGCATACCTGTGCGCCTCTCCCCTCGATCATGGAAAACGGGTCCTGCCAGACAGCTACCCGGACCTGTACATGAGAGAATAAATGATAGGCGATCACTGCCGCAAAGGCTCCTGCCCCCAATCCGCCCAGAAGATAACTCGGCTTGGCAGTCGCAACGTACAGCATCATCAGATAAATCATAAAATAGAGGAGCGCTCCTCCCAGATCCTTTTCCACCACAAGAACCAGGACATAGAGACCTGCGATCACCGTGATCTTTACCAGATCCCTAAATTCTTTTGCCTTGCTTAGCATAGCCGCAGCAAAAAACACAAAGATGATCTTGACAAATTCAGACGGCTGGAATGCCAGGCTTCCGAACTGGACCCAGTTATAAGCACCATTTTTCATGACCCCGAAAACAAATACGGAGGAAAGCAGCGCAAAGCCGCCGATGGCATAGACCCATCCCAGCTTACTCCAGAACGACAGTTTGTGCATCATCAGGGGAATCAGTCCTGTGACAAGCACTCCGATGGCTACAATGGCAAACTGCTTCATGGCCAGTTCAAAAGAAAGCCTTGTGAGAATCACAAATCCGGTTCCCAAAAGAAAACACATATTGTTGATCAGAAGCCTGGATGACCTCTTATAAATTTTCGGATATAAGATCATGACGATTTCAAAAAATACGATCTGTGCCGCAAAAAATATCAGAACTTTCAGTTCCAGTGTCTTTAAAAACAAGACCAGATTGCACAGAAACAAAAATATAAACATATAAATGACCTGATTGTCAAGCAGTGCCTCCTGCCGTTTTTTATTTTTCGGCCGGAACATGGTAAAACAAGAAAATGTATAGACCAGACACATGATCAGTATCAGGTATTTTGCAGCCACTGCAATGATTTGAATCATATTACCACCTATAATATTCCTCTCTTAAAGTGTCCTTTTGTAAAATTCGGGAATGGAAGCTCTGCCGGCTTTCCCTCAAGTATTTCACAGGAAGCCCTGTAGACTGCAGAAGCTTCCTCTCTTGTCTCTTTCGTGAAATGAAGGCGCAGATTCCCCGGGGCCAGCCTGCGAACTTTTCGGATCTCAGATCCAAGCCACAGAGGCTCTCCGTTGTAGATTTCATTAAAACATCCTTTACATTGATTTTTGACATAAAAATCTTTTCCATACCGGTCTTTTAATGTCATCCAGGAGTTCTTCCGGTCACAGCCTGTGCTGTTTTTTCTCTGGCACTGCGCCGAAACCATGAGGGGCAGATGTCCGTAAAACAGAAAATCTGCATCTGTATACGACAGGTCCCTCAGTTCGTCAAAATTCAGTTCCGCGGGCATTGTCATGCGGATATCCTGTCCATATATCTGTTTCAGCGTCCGGTATGCCTCCCGGTTGTAACAATAGACCATATAATCGGCCAGTACATTCTTCCTGCATTGCTTTTCTCTGAGCCATATGAGTTCCTCTAAACTGCGGACGCAGATTTCATCCACATCCGGACCGGACAGCAGCTCCCAGGACTGTTCCAAGAACCGAAGCTCCGGTTCCCTCACAATCTGAGGCAGCATAACCGTGACCTGCTTTCCTGCCCTTCTGCACCGTGATAAAATCTCCGGTTCCTCCGCCGCTTCATAAAGAGACAGATAGATCTTCTCTGCTCTGTCCCATGTGAGGACTTCAGGAAGCAGCGACCGGTCTTCCAGTGAAACGGTTAAAGCGGGAGTTTCAATTCCATGTATCTCTGGTTTTACCTGCAAATCAGGAATTAAATATGCGGCTGGTTTCCTGCGGCTTTTTTTCAGGATCTCCTCTGTAAGTTTTTCAAAGGCATCTCTTCTCAGCTGCTTCAATGCCGCTACCGGTAGAAAGATATCTCCATGGATTTCTGCCTCAAGCTCTGTAAAGATAAAATCACTCTCTCCGGTTTTGGTTATATGCTTTATGATATCCTCTTTGGAGAGGGGACGTTTCCTGGCCGGTTCTGCCAAGGCACCCGGGACCTCCACTTCCAGTTCTCCTGAAGTTATCAAAAGTTTAGCACACTTTCCAGGAGAAATTATAATTTTTCCCTTAATATTTTCTTTCGATTTCTTTTTCAGACTCTCTGCCGCCCTGTCCTTTAAGGACTGGTTCTTCGTCCGGAAGATACGCATGCCCGGTTTCAAATGTTTCAGCTTCTGTCCGTTTAAGCAGACTTTGTCCCCCTTTTTCCAGATATCCGGGCTGGTAAGCTCCACCTTTTCTCCTCTTTCCAGAGAAATCTCCAGCACATCTCCTTTTCCCAGATCCTCTGCTGCCTGAAACATAATATGCCGGCCCTGAACAGACTGGACTTTCCCAACGAAAATCCCCTGATGATTCGGCCTGTATAGCGACATCATATCCCTGCCGTTATGCTTTTTATAGTAGCCGGACGTAAATCCGCCCCGGTTAAATAGTTCCAGCAGTTCCTTCTCATCTTCTTCATCTACCTGATACAGCTGTCCGCTTTCATACAGATCCACATATTTTCTGTAAATCCTCGTGACAGTTCCCACGTACTCCGGCTGTTTCATCCTGCCCTCGATCTTCAGTGAATCTACGCCGTGTCCGATCAGTTCAGGCAGTTCCCTGATTGTGCAGAGATCCTTTGGACTGAGCAGGTAATTCTGTCCTCTTTGGTTTAACTTTGTGCCGTTCTCATACAAATCAAAGGGCAGACGGCAGGTTCCGGCACAGCGTCCCCGGTTGCCGCTCCTGCCTCCCAGCATGCTGCTCATCAGGCATTGTCCGGAATAACAATAACAAAGGGCTCCATGGACAAAACACTCCATATCCAGCCCTGTATCTTTTTTTATCTTTTGAATTTCTGTAAGCGAAAGCTCTCTGGCAGGGACGACTCTGCTTCCTCCAAGCTCTTTTACCAATCTCGCCCCATGGATGCCGGTCACGGTCATCTGCGTGCTGGCGTGAATCTCCATGCCGGGAAAGCAGCGGCGGATTACACTCAAGGCTCCTAAGTCCTGAACAATGACCCCGTCTAGCCCCCTCTCATAATAAGGTTCTAAAAACCCTGCAAGTCCCGAAATCTCCTCCTGCTTCATCAGGGTATTGACTGCCAGATAAACCTTCCGTCCAAAAAGATGAGCATAATCTATAGCCCACAACAGCTGTTTCTGATCAAAATTATCTGCATAAGCTCTCGCCCCATAGCAGCTCCCGCCCAGATAGACGGCGTCCGCTCCGTTTAAGACGGCAGCCTTCAGGCTCTCGGGAGAACCTGCGGGGGCCAGTACTTCTGTTGACTTCATATGATTACCGTTCCTTTTTTGCAACTGATGCCTCTTCCAGTACCCGAATCCTTTCCCGGTACTCTGTCAGCTGTTTTTCCAGTGATTCATTCTTGATCTGGAGTTCTACCAGTTCATTTTTCATACGGTACAATTCCGTATCCTGTAATTCCATGTCTTCCCGGCTTTTCTCCAGTGTATTTTTCATGCACATATATTCATCGGCCACACTCAGTGCCAGATGAAAACTCTGCATGTCCGGCGGCAGTTTCAGATAATGCTCCGAAGCTTTCAGGTCGCGGATCTTTGCATTCAGATAAGATGCGATCTGGTGCATAAACTCTTCTGGTTCTTCTCCGCCAAGATAATATAACTTTCCGTCTATGACTACTTCTACGACGTTTTTTTTCATAAGTAAGCCCTCCTATTCCGGGATTGGCAGTCCAAAATGCTGATAGGCAGCGCCGGTGACAATTCGTCCTCTCGGCGTCCTCTGGATCAGTCCGTTTTGAATCAAATACGGCTCATAGACATCCTCGATGGTTCCGGAATCTTCACCTACGGCTGCAGCCAGTGTGTCGAGTCCTACCGGACTGCCGTGAAAGACCTCGATCATCGTCTTGAGCAGAGTCCGGTCAATCTGGTCGAGTCCCAGGGTATCTACCTCCAAATGGTTTAAGGCAGACATCGCCACTTCTTTTGTAATGACTCCATCGTACTTTACTTCCGCGAAATCTCTGACCCTCTTTAAAAGGCGGTTGGCCAGCCTCGGTGTCCCCCTGGATCTTCTGGCAATCTCCCTCGCTCCTTCTTCTTCAATCGGAATGCCTAGCACCGCCGCTGAATTAATGACAATGGTCATGAGTTCCTCTGTCTCATAAAAATTCAGCCGGTTGACGACACCAAAACGGTCTCTTAACGGAGCCGTCAGCATCCCTGCCCTGGTCGTGGCACCCACTAAAGTAAATTTCGGAAGTTCCAGCCGGATAGACCTGGCGGCCTGTCCTTTCCCCACCAGGATATCAATAGCAAAATCTTCCATGGCAGGGTACAACACTTCTTCCACCTGACGGTTCAGCCGGTGGATCTCGTCGATAAACAGCACGTCCCCTTCCTGGAGATTGTTAAGCAGCGCGGCTATTTCCCCGGGCTTTTCAATGGCAGGTCCGCTTGTGACCTTTAAGTGTACTTCCATCTCATTGGCGACGATGCCAGCCAGCGTAGTCTTTCCAAGTCCCGGCGGTCCGTAAAGAAGAACATGGTCCAGGGACTCGCCTCTGCTCTTTGCCGCCTCGATGAAAATTCTCAGATTCTGCTTTACCTTTTCCTGTCCGATGTAATCGTCCAGGTTCTGAGGTCTTAGATTATTTTCTATTGTAATGTCTTCTTCCACCAGTTCCGTGGAAATCATTCTATCTAACATAATGTTCCTCTATATCAGCTTTGTCAGCGCCTTTTTCAGTAACTGCTCAGGGCTGTACTCTGCTGCATTTTCTACTTTCTTAATGGCCATCATCGCTTCAGACCTGGAGTAGCCAAGGCTTACAAGCCCCTGTGCCGTAACAGCCACAGAATCTTCTGCCGGTAAATCTCCTGCAAAGTCCATCGGCTCAGCCTGCTCAAATTCTTCAAAGTCCAGTTTGTCTCTGAGCTCCAGAATCAGTTTCTTGGCTCCCTTCGGTCCAAGCCCCGGAGTCTTTGAAATCGTCTTGGAATCATCGCTCATTACCGCAATCTTTAATTCATAGACAGACAGGGTCGACAAAACGGAAAGTCCCACCTTAGGACCGATGCCGCTGACTCCGATCAGAAGTTCAAACGCTTCCAGCTCCTCCTTTGTCCGGAATCCAAAAAGGCTTATATCGTCTTCCCTCACATGCATGTGGGTATAGATCCTGACTTCCTGTCCGATGCCTCCCGGAAACTCCTGTCCGGCCGGCATCATGATATCATATCCTATGCCGTTATTCTCTACCACCGCTCCCCCAGGCGTCATGGAAACTAAAATGCCCTTAATATATGAAATCACTCCATATCCTCCTTGCGACGTTTTGAAGTCATTATAACATAAATCTCACACCTGTGGTTAGGGATTGAAAAAAATTCATACAGGAACTATAATGAAGAACAGCAGTTTTGGAAAGGAGACGAGACGATGGAAACAAAAGAAAAGCTTTTATATCTGGATATCGAGACTACGGGACTTTCACCGGAAACTTCTGCCCTCTCCGTCATCGGATGCTGTGAGAAAGGCCGGGAGCCCAGGCAGTGGTTTAATGAATCCGGATTGGAACAAAAACAAATCCTCGCCTCATTTTTAAGCTGTGCGGATTCTTATGACGTCATTGTCACTTATAACGGTGGGACCTTTGATCTTCTCTTTTTGAAAAAAAAGTGTGAGGAGTTTGGTCTTCCATATTCCTTAGAGGGCAAACGCTGCATTGATCTTTATAAAAATCTCCGTTCTTTCAGGCACCTCCTCCCATTAAAAAATCTCAAACAAAAATCAGTGGAAGAATTCCTGGGGATTCAAAGAACGGACCGCATATCGGGACGGCAGCTGATCAAAATTTATCAGGACTACATAAAAACAAAGGATCCGGAATTAAAATCTGTGATTTTGCAGCATAATAAAGAGGACATCTTATCTCTTTCCCGGATCCAGTCCCTGCTGATCTTTGAGCCTTTGGCCGGCGGCCATTTTTCAGTGGAAGAACACAGCCTGTCGGAACATACTTTTTCTGTCCGCCTTTCTCTCCCTTTCAATACTCCGGTGCCACTTTCTTTTAAGAAATCAGGACATCGGCTTGAGATCTCCGGGGCAGAAGCAAACCTTCAATGTCCCCTGATACACGGCCAGCTGAAGCACTACCATAAAAATATAAAGGATTACCGTTATCTTCCTCTGGAAGACATTGTAATCCCTGTATCCATGGCCGCCTTTGTAGACCGGTCTGCAGTTTTAAAGCCGGTTCCGGAAAACTGTTATACCAGGTTTTGTCCGGATGAGACTTTCTGCTCCAACCCCGGTGACCTCTTTCAGTACTGCAAAGATATCGTATATTACTTACTTAGAAAGGATAAATAACATGAGACACTTATTACAAATGAGCTTCCTTTTCTTCGTCTGTCTGGCTGGGGAAGGGCTGGCTAAGCTGCTTCCGTTTGCGTTTCCGGGAAGTATCATGAGCATGTTCCTGCTCCTGCTCCTTCTGCTCTCAAAAATTGTAAAAGAGCATCAGATCCAGGATATCTGCGATTTCCTTCTCCATCATATGGCCTTTTTCTTTCTCCCCGCCGGAATCGGCATTATGGAAAAATACCAGCTGTTACAGGGCCGGATCATACCGTTTCTCCTGATCTGCCTGGTCACAACCGTCCTCACATTTTTTACTACTTCGTTATCTATGAGGCTCATCTTCGCCCTGCAAAAGAAAGGAAATGACTATGAAAGAACTAACTGCTAATCCAATGTTTCCAATCGCGCTTTCTCTCTGTGTCTATGAAGGATTCCGTATCCTGCAGAGAAAAACAAAAGTTTCTGCGCTGAATCCTCTTCTGCTCTCAATTGCATTCATCATTTTGTTTTTGAAGATATTTTCCATACCTCTTGAGGATTATAACAGCGGAGGCGCTGTCATCTCCATGTTCCTGGCTCCGGCCACCGCATCATTAGCTCTCTCCATCTATCGGGAATTTGATCTGCTGAAGAAGCATTGGCTGCCAATCCTCGTGAGCTGTTTTGTAGGTTCTGTGACATCTATGTTGAGTGTCTGTGTCCTCTGCCGTCTCTTTGGTTTCAATGAACATCTGACGGCCTCCCTGATTCCAAAATCCGTCACAACCCCGATCGCCATAGAAATCAGCAGTCAGCTTTCCGGCATTCCGTCCATCACGGTGGCTGCAGTTGTTATCACCGGAATTCTAGGAGCCGTGATCAGCCCTCTGCTGATCAAAATGTTTAAAGTCAAAGATCCTGCTGCCGCCGGTGTCTCCATCGGAACATGCAGCCATGCCGTCGGAACTTCCAAAGCAGTGGAACTGGGTGAAATCGAAGGAGCCATGAGCGGCATCTCCATAGGGATTTCCGGTATCATCACGGTCATTCTGGCATTAATACTTTTCTAAGAACAAAGTTGTCAAATGATTTCCTTACGCATCTGTGTACAACCCGCAGAGCGTTTTTATTCCATGGGACGAACTTTCTTATGGAATAAAAAACCCTGCGCAAAAAAATTTACGCGGGGTTTTTTTCTTAGTTTCTTTTATTGCTCAGAGCTTCTTTAAACGCCTTAACAGAGCGGTTCACCACCAGTTCTTCCGGAAAATCAACTTCTGAAAGCAGGGCTTTTGCTTCATTCAGGTCACCTACCGCATATGGAGTATGCGCATCGCTGTTGACAATCACAGGAACATTATGCTTCCTGCACAGATCCAGCATCATAAAATAGTTTTCTCTGGCATTGACCCGGAAGCTTTCGGGGCAAAGGGAACTGTTGTTGACCTCTAACAGTGTTTTTGTCTCTTTTGCACCCAAAACCAGTGCTTCATAATTGATCGGAATCCTGCCGTCGTCGGGATGGCTTATGATATCCACCAGAGGATGCTTCATAGCTCCTAAGTATGCGGCAGTATTCTGTTCCTCATCTCCTATTTTATAACAAAGTTCATGGATTCCCGCAATTCTGATATCTAAAAATTCCTCCATCAATTCATTATCAAGGCTGAGTCTTCCGTTATAATCGATAATATTGATTTCTGACCCAAACATCATCTCGATGCCGTACAGCTGCCTCGGCAGTACTCTTAAGTTTTTAAAATAAATGTCTGTACAGGTTCCCGGAATCCCTTTGGCATGTTCCGTGATCCCAAACAGTTCAAAACTGCTCTCCGCTGCAGCAGCCGCCATCTCGCTGACGGTTCCAAATGCATGTCCGCTGGCAATCGTGTGAGAATGCACGTCTAATTTAAACTCCATAAATCTTACTCCTTCTTTATCAGTCAGTCTGATTCTTTCCCTCTTAAAAATTACACATTATGTTTTATCATACTATAAAGTAAAAGAAATTGGAACCTCTCTAAGGAATCTCTCCCCTGCCTCATGGTCTTCTTCTCCCAAAACTTTAGGGCAGACCGTCTGATCCATCAGAAGATCCATCAGACCGATTGTGTCCTTTTCCATCAGACTGTCTAAGAGAAAACTGCTGGTCCCACCGGTCATTACGGAATCAAGTCCGGTCATAAGAAGGTCTTTTCCCGGACACTCATTCCACAGCATTTCTATGTTTTCACCGATAAAGCGGATTTTAAGCAGACGAGACGACGCCTCCTCGATAAAGGAAATTTTCAGTTTCAGCACGGTATATCCGTCCTCATCAAAAGCTGCCTGTCCTTTTACTGCTACCAAATAAGACTCTCCGTGCATATCCATCTCCGTGATCCTGGCTTCCTTCCACCCCACTTCCAGACAATAAGGTTTTTCTCCGTCCCGGAAACAAAAATAAAATTTACGGTCTTTTGTAAAAAAACCTGCCTCGCTGATTCCGTCCGTATAGTTGTTGTGAAACACCTGCATGATCAATGGGAAAAGTCCTACATGCTGCTTTTTCAGCTTAAAAAACCTGCCTTTAACTCCAAGAATCAGTTTTCTTCTCTTATAGGATTCACTTCCGTTCCAGAGAATTTTTTTCAGCCCGCGATAAGAGACCGCCGGAAATCTGGTATCATAGAGTCCTGTCCTATTCTGAAATTTTAAGAGTTTATCATAAGCCCGCCGGTTTTTCTTTAACTTTTCCCCGGGAGTGAACCCGCCTTCAAAATATTTGGCCACTGTGTCTAGGAGCAGGGATGTGTGGAATAGTTCATTGCTTCCCGCATTGGTGACAATGACCATATCCAAATCAGGATATACCATGACATTCTGTCCCAGCATGCCGTTAAAGGCATAGCTCCCCGGACGGCCTGCCATCCACATTTGATAGCCGTAGCCATACTCCCCGAACTGCTTCGGGGTTTCCACATGACATGTGGACGCCTCATCAATCCATCTCCGTGGTATAAGCTGCCGCCCATTCCATACTCCTTTCTGAAGACAAAGCTGTCCGATCTTTGCCGCATCTTCCGGACAGAGAAATAACCCCCATCCTCCTTTCGTGATGCCTTTGGGACAGCTCTCCCAAAAGATCCTGGTTATGCCGAGGGGTTCAAACAGCCTGGGCTTCAAATACTCCATCAGAGATTGTCCGGTTATTTCCGTCACAATAGCGGACAGCATATAGGTGTTCATACTGTTATATTCAAATTCCAAGCCCGCCGGGCCGTTTACCGGCGAATCCAGAAAGCCCTGTACCCAGTCATTACATGCCACGGCACCTTTTTCGTTGAATGCCACCCGGCTGGTCATGGTCAGAAGATGTTCCACTGTAAGATTCCTCTGCTGAAATCCTCTGATAGAAAATACACTTTTGTCGAAGATCCCCAGAATCTTATCATCAAGCCTTAACCCGCCTTCTTCGATCAGCATGCCAATCGCCATTCCGGTGATGCTCTTGCACAGGGAATGGGTAATATGCCAGAGATTTTCCGGATACGGCGCGTAATGACATTCCCCGATTACATATCCATGTCTTAATATCATCACCTGATGAATATCCACTTTAGAAAGACTCAAGAGGTCTTCCATCAATCCCCTGACCTGATCCGAATCGATCCCCTGCTCCTCAGGCATCGACCTGGGCAGCTTCTGTCCTGACTCGGGCAGACTGTAAAATGACGGCTTCTGCGGAATAAAATCTACTTTGCTTATATGTTCTGTGTTTCCTCTTACTAAATTAAAAACCAGTTCCAGCATTGCCTGCTGTTCTTTTAACATCGCACTGCACCCTCTTCTATACTGTCTGTTCTTCTTTTGCTTTCTGTATAATATAGCACAAATTTAAAAATGGAAAAAGCACCTTAGCATTACGATTCTTCTATGTTTGAAAAAATATACAAAGAATTTTAAATTTTGTCTTTACTTTTTCTAAAAAACCTATATAATAGATAAAGGTGACAGCAAAACGGCCCCATGGTCAAGAGGTTAAGACGCGACCCTCTCAAGGTCGAATCACGAGTTCAATTCTCGTTGGGGTCATACAACCGGAACATCGTATTTATGCGGTGTTTCGGTTTTTTTGATTTATGAAGTTTCAATAATTTATTGCTGTATTTCCGCCCTTTGCCCTGCTTGTATTATTTTCCATTGGAAATATTTCGTAGATATTTTATAATAAAAGCACCAAAATACATAGGAGGAGTCGTAAATGAAATGTACAGGTGTTGTGAGAAAACTCGATGAATTGGGGCGTATTACCTTACCAATCGAACTGAGGAGAAATTTAGGTGTGGGAGATAAAGATCCCCTGGAGATTTTTGTAGATGAGGATACAATTCTGCTTAAGAAGTATCAGCCGGCAGACATCTTTACCGGGGAGATGGAGGATCTCATTGAATACAAAGGAAAGAAAGTATCCAGGGAATCAGTTCTGAAGTTAGCCGAGAAAGCTGGTCTTAAGATCTCAGAATAAGGTTTATCCCAGGACAAACAGTGTCCTGGGATTTTCTAATTTTTTGCTTCCGCTGCTACATGGGATAAGCTCTCAGGTTCGATATGCAGCAGATGTTCAAACGTCTCATTACCGAACCAATTCTCGATGTGTCTTTCTTCAATTATCATGGGCATCCGTTCATGTATCCCCCTGACCGATCGGTTTGCTTTGGTTGTCAATATGACAAATCTGCTGCTGTCTTGATCCGGCCTGTAAAAGCCGGCCATAAATATGACCGGAGATGTCTCTTTAAAAAAAGCAATTTTATTTTTCTCCCTGTCCCATTCATAAAATCCTGCCGCCGGAATAAGGCATCGGTGCTCCAACAGGCTTTTTCTGAACATTTTCCGCTCCAAAGCGGTCTCAGACCGTGCATTGATCATCAGCCCCTTTTTGTCAAAGCGGGAAAATCCCCAGCTGAAAAGTTCTTCTGCATACTCTTCTCCCTGTTTAAAGATAACCGGCGCCTTTTGTGACGGAAAGATTTCTCTTCTGCCTGCCAGGCTCAGATCGATCATTTTTACAAGATTTTCTGCCTTACGTATAGATTGTTCATCAATAAAAAAACGTCCGCACATTGATATTTACCCCCATACGTTCAATATCCCCAACTGCATAATATCTGATACCTGTTATTATTTTTTTATCAGACACAAAAATGCAGCACTGTCATCCTCGTAAAAGTATTGGAAACAGTGCCGCGGCTGCCCGATCCGTTATCTGCATAGAGATAAATCGTATCACCTGCAAGAACCTTAATAACCAGTGGAGAAAAATGAATTACATTGTAGCTGTTACCTGACATCCGATTTTGAGAATAACCGCTGTCCACTGCATTTCGATACACTCTTATTGTGATTGTATCCCCATCATTAAAGTTACTGTTACAGCGGACTTGTGCAGAAACAATGATATAACCGTCTTTCAGACAGCGGATTCCCTGATTATAAAAATCTAAATTTCCATATCTATCTGCGCCTCTTGTTAAATTCAGCTTGGATGCCGTCTGCGTCAATATCTTATCAGCTTCAAGACATGCCGTAGCAAAAGATACAAGATTAGCAATCCTTTCTGCCTGGATCTCTATATCAGTACAGTCTGCTTTTTGATCTAATACAGAATCTACATTACTTAATGTTTCAGTAATTTTATTGATTTCTAAGGAATATATTTCTCATGAGATGCCTGAGCAAGACAGAATAAAATTTCTCCTTCATCCGGATCTTCGACATAGAATCCAACCTGACACAAATTATAGCTTTGCTGCAGTCCTAAATTTTCAAGCATCACCGGAATAATTAATTTTTCCCCTTCTATTCTTACAGGCTGCAAATTAATCTCATATCCCCCTTCTGTAACATTTGTTTGTTGGCGAAGATTCACTTCCGGGACCTTGCCCGCCCCTGTTACCGCTCTGTTAATTTGCAATGTCTGCCCCTGCAAAAGTTTTAACTGTAATGCTCTCCCCTTATCTGTCAATACTGTATTTGCCCAAATATCCATATAATCTCCTTTATAATAAAACTTATTACTTTGTCCAAAGAAAGCATATCATACCTATTTTGGGCAATGCGGGCAAATAAATTTATGTCTCTTTGATGTGTTCTTTCGATTACTTTTAGATGCTGTATACCTTTCTGTTTCTCAGAAATTAAACGTATAAATAATGCCCGGAAAAATTCCTCTCAGAAAGTTCCGGGCACTATATTATATTTCGTATTTATTTCACTTGCCTCAGCGCCTGGTCAAGGTCTGCGATGATATCCTCAGCATTTTCGATTCCCACGCTGAAACGGATCAGGTCCGGCTGTACTCCCGCCTCCAAAAGTTCCTGGTCATTCATCTGACGGTGGGTATGACTGGCAGGATGCAGCACACAGCTTCTGGAATCTGCCACATGTGTTACGATGGCTACCAGCTTTAAGCTGTCCATCATCTGGATGGATGCCTCACGGCCGCCTTTCAGGCCAAACGTAATAACTCCGCAGGCTCCGTTTGGCATATATTTCTGTGCTCTCTCATAAGCCTCATCACCTTCCAGCATCGGACAGTGTACCCATGCGACTTTATCGTTGTCCCTGAGCCATGCAGCAACAGCCTTTGCATTCTCACAGTGCCTTGCCACTCTTAAGTGCAGAGTCTCCAGACCGATGTTCAAGTAAAATGCGTTCTGAGGCGACTGGATAGAGCCCAGATCCCGCATCAGCTGGACCGTTGCCTTTGTAATATAGGCTCCTTTACCAAACTTTTCTGTATAAACCACGCCATGGTACGTTTCATCCGGCTGGGTAAGGCATGCAAACTTATCACCCTGTGCATCCCAGTCAAAGTTTCCGCTGTCGACGATGGCTCCTCCCACACATACTGCATGGCCGTCCATATACTTTGTTGTGGAATGGGTAACGATATCGGCACCCCACTCAAACGGGCGGCAGTTGATCGGTGTCGCAAATGTATTGTCAACAATCAGTGGAACTCCGTGTCCGTGAGCCGCTTTTGCAAACTTTTCAAAATCAAGAACGACTAAAGAAGGATTTGAGATCGTCTCTCCGAACACGGCCTTTGTATTGTCTCTGAACGCCGCATTTAAATCTTCTTCGCTGACCTCCGGATCTACAAACGTTGCTTCCACACCCATCTTCCTTAAGGTATGTGCAAACAGATTATAGGTCCCCCCATACAGAGCCGTTGTACAGATGATATGATCTCCCGCTTCCGCGATGTTCATGATGGCATAAAAGTTGGCCGCCTGTCCGGAAGAAGTGAGCATTGCCGC
>NZ_FR889189.1:22932-29323 GCF_000432215.1 Anaerostipes sp. CAG:276 | reverse complement strand
TAGGATTTTGAAGTCTCGTATAGAAATATCCCGCATCCTCCAGGTCAAAAAGGCGTCCCATCTGGTCACTTGTGTCATATTTAAATGTAGTGCTCTGATAAACCGGCACCACCCTCGGTTCCCCTTTTTTCGGCTCCCATCCGGATTGGATACATTTTGTCTCAATTTTATAATCGCTCATGATTCTTCCTTTCTCTTATGATAATAACATTCTGTCGTTGGCAAAATCTTCCCCGCTGGTTTCTTCAAATTTCTGCAGAAGATCAGCAACTTTCAGGTTCTTCTTTTCTTCTCCTGAAACATCATAGATGATCCTGCCGCTGTTCATCATGATCAGACGGTTTCCGATGCGTATGGCATCTTTCATGTTATGAGTTACCATCATAGCGGTCAGACTGTCTCTTGCGATGATCTTCTCCGTAAGTTCCAATACCTTTTTCGCCGTCTTTGGGTCCAGAGCCGCAGTGTGCTCGTCTAAGAGCAAAAGACTCGGCTTGTTCAGTGTCGCCATGAGCAGTGTCAGGGCCTGTCTCTGTCCTCCGGACAAAAGGCCTACCTTTGAGGTAAGACGATCCTCCAGTCCCAAGTCCAGCATCGCCAGCTTTTCTTTATACATCTTTTTCTCGCTCTTTGTAATGCCCCAGCGCAGGCCGCGGTTCTTCCCACGGCGGTGAGCCATGGCCATATTCTCCTGAATTTCCATGCCGGCTGCGGTTCCCATCATAGGGTCCTGGAACACACGCCCAAGCATATAGGCCCGTTTGTGCTCCGGCAGGTCCGAAATGTCTTTGCCGTCCAGAAGGATAGTTCCCTGGTCAATGGGATATACGCCTGCGATCATGTTCAGCATCGTTGACTTGCCTGCCCCGTTGCCTCCGATCACAGTCACAAAATCCCCCGGATTCAGGTGAAGATCGATCCCGTCCAGCGCCTTCTTTTCATTGACCGTGCCTTTATTAAATGTCTTGTGCACATCGATGATGTTTAACATGCGGTGTTCCCTCCTTTTCCAGGAATTCTTTTCTGGGAGTATCTGGACTTGATCGCCGGGATACCCAGAGCTAACGCTACGACTAATGCCGTAAACAGCTTCATATCGTCTGTGCTGAGTCCCATATACAGCACCAGTGAAATGATCATGCGGTAAATGACAGAGCCAAACACGACAGAAGCCAGTATATACATGAAATTAAACCGTTTTCCAAAGATTACTTCTCCGATCACGATGGATGCCAGACCGATGACAATGGCTCCGGTCCCCATCTTAATATCACCGTATCCCTGGCTCTGTCCGACCAGAGCACCTGAGACGGAGATCATCCCGTTGGAAATGACAAGGCCGATGACTTTTGATGTATTCGTATTAGCCCCCAAAGCCCTGACCATATATTCATTGTTTCCGGTCGCCCTCAGGGCACATCCGATCTCTGTGCCGCAGAACCAGTAGATGCACAGCACCACAAAAATACTGATCACTGCTCCAACGAGCAGAGTTGCCATCGTCTGGTCCAGTTTCAGCGCATCAATAGCCTGGGTGAATACGGTATCCTCTCCCAGCAGTGATGTGTTTGGCTGTCCCATGATGCGGATATTGACCGAATACAGGGCGATCATTGTCAGAATACCGGCTAAAATCGCAGGGATTTTTAATTTCGTATGTAAAAATCCGGTAACTGCTCCTGCCGCCATTCCCGCCGCCAATGCGATGACAAGAGATACAAAAGGGTTCACTCCTTTTACGATCATAACTGCGCTGATGCATCCCCCAAGGGCAAACGTACCTTCACAGGACAAATCCGGAATATCCAATATCCTGAATGTAATATAGACACCAAGCGCCATGATTCCCCACAGTGTACCCTGGGCAATCGCACTCTGCATGTTTACTGCTAAATCCATTCTTCTTCTCCTTTTCTTACTTTACTGTCCACGAGAATTTATTATACCACGATTTAAGACTTTGCACCAGTGAAGTTCTGAGAAAGCTGTCCATGAATATAACTGCCATTTTCTTTCTTAAAAGGCGGACTAATTCTCCTGAAGAAAAAAGCTGTCTTCTTTCACTCCATGAAAGAAGACAGCTTATATACCTATCATTTATTACGGTAGATTTATTTTTTCTTTTCTGTGATCGTTGTCACCATCTTAGCTTTTTTCTCTAAATCTTTCGGAACCTTGATTCCCAGCTTCTTTACGGTATCTTTGTTGATGATCAAATCAGCATTGCTCTGATATTCGATTGGCATTGTCTTTGTCTCTGCTTTGCCCTCTAAGATCTTGACTGCCTGCGCAGCGGTCTGTTTTCCAAGTTCGTAGTAGTTGATTCCGTATGTAGCAAGGCCTCCGCCGGTGCACATACCTTCTTCTCCCACGATAACAGGAATCTTGGCTTCGTTGGCTACCATAGACACGGTATTCATTCCGGCTGCGATCAGATTGTCTGTCGGCGCATAGATGGCATCCGCTTTCCCTTTCAGGGATTCCACTACCTGACGAATCTCGCTGGATTCGGATACAGTAGCATCTATGGTCTCAAATCCTAACTTCTTTGCTTCTTTCTTCGCCATAGCGACCTGGATCTTTGAGTTTGCTTCTGCTGAACAGTATAACATAGCTACTTTCTTTGTTTTCGGAAGCATCTGTTTTAACAGTTCCATCTGCTTTTTCACTGGTGTCAGGTCTGAAGTTCCGGAAACGTTGTTGCCTGGCTCATCATTGCTCTTTACAAGTTTTGATGCAGCCGGATCTGTCACGGCTGTCACCAGAATCGGAATATCCTTTGACTCATTCGCCATCGCCTGAGCCGCAGGTGTGGCAATCGCCAGAACCAGATCACACTTGTCATTGACAAACTGAGATGCGATGGTCTGACAATTGGACTGCTCATTCTGAGCATTCTTATATTCAATCTTGATCTTATCTCCGTCTTTATATCCGGCATCCTCAAGGCCTTCTTTAAAGCCTTTGTAAGCCGCATCTAAAGCTGCGTGCTCGGTAAGCTGCACAACGCCGATCTTCTTTTGTTCCTTTTTTGCCTCGTCTTTCTTGTCACTTCCCCCGCATCCGGATAGTACCGCTGCACTCATCACGGCTGCAAGCCCCACTGCCATAAACTTCTTTAATCTCATAACTCTGTCCTCCGTCCTTGTTGTTGCGTCATCACTTTAACGCTTTTATGTGCTAAATTATAGCACTGCCGTTCCTCATTGTCAAGCAGAGAACAAAGTGGGCAAGCCGCTTGAACTCCCCAACCCCTCAATCTTTGAGGGGCTTGACAACTTCGCGTACCAGATGCAATTTGATGCAGTCAAATGATTTCCCTATGCATCTGTGTACAGCCCGCGGAGCGTTTTTATCCCATAGGGCAAACTTTCCTATGAAACAAAAAACTGCCCCGGTCTCCCGGAGCAGTTCTCTATTTGCTCTTATTCTGTGTTTTAACGAACTTGGCTGTTTTTTTCAGTTCATCCGGAACCCGAATCCCCAGTTTTTTCACCTGGTCTTCATTGATGATCAGATCATACTGATCCTGATATCCTACCGGCAGTTCAGAAATCTTTTTCCTGCCTTCCAGTATCTCTTCCGCCTGTTTCGCGGTCTGCTTTCCGAGCCGGTAATAATTGATGCCGTATGTTGCAAGCCCGCCTCCCGTACAGAGAGCTTCCTCTCCAACGATCACCGGGATCTTAGCCTCATTGGCCACCATGCTGACAGTATTCATGCTGGCGGAAATGATATTGTCCGTCGGCACATAGATAACGTCTGCCCGGCCTTTTAAAGACTCCACAACCTGCCGGATCTCACTGGATTCCGACACTGTGGCATCCATCGTCTCAAAGCCCTGTGCCTCAGCCGCCAAACGGGCCTGTTTTACCTGAAGCACAGAATTTGCTTCCGCAGAGCAATAGAGAAACGCCGCCTTTTTTGCCTCCGGCACCAGCTTTTTGATCAGCCCTATCTGTTCTTTCACCGGGGCCATGTCAGAAGTTCCCGACACATTTGTACCCGGTTTTTTATTATCCTTTACCAGCTTGGCAGCCTGGTGGTCTGTCACTGCCGTGGCAAGGATCGGAATATCCTTCGTCTCCGTAGCCATAGCCTGTGCAGCCGGTGTTGCAATGGCCAGCACCAGATCACTCCGGTTCCCGACAAACTGGGAAGCGATGGTCTGACAGTTGGACTGATCATTCTGGGCGTTTTTATACTGAATCTCAATATTTTTGCCGTCCACGTATCCGTCTTCTTTCAGGCCGTCAACAAATCCTTTTCTGGCGTCATTTAACGCATCGTGTTCTACCAGCTGCAGAATTCCGATCCGCTTTACATTATCTGATTTTTTGTCTGCACATCCTGTAAGAGTCATCACAGCCGCAAACACTGCCAGGATGCCAAACGCTTGTGCTTTTCGTCTCATATTCTTCCCTATGATAATTTTTCTTCCAGTTTTAAGTTGATTCTGCCCATCTTGTCAATTTCCAGTACTTTGACGGCTACGCGGTCCCCGATGTTGACCACATCTTCCACTTTCTCCACGCGATCTTTTGCAAGTTTGGAAATATGGATCAGTCCGTCTTTGTTCGGTGAAACCTGTACAAAGGCACCGAACTGCATGATTCTCACGACCTCGCCCTCATAGATATCGCCCACATTCAGCGGTTCCACGATAGATTTAATAATACCAATCGCTTTATCAATCATTTCCTGATCTTCACTTAAGATATCCACTCTTCCGGACTCATCAATATCAATTTTCACGCCGGTCTCATCAATAATAGCATTGATCGTCTTGCCCTGTTTGCCGATGACTTCGGAAATCTTCTCAGGATCAATGGTGTACTGGGAGATCTTAGGCGCATATTTTCCTACATGGTCTCTCGCTTCTCCGATGACCGGATTCATAACGTCGTGAAGAATATAGGTTCTCGCTTCTTTTGTCCTTGCGATCGCTTCACGGATAATCTGGTCTGTAAGTCCGTGGATCTTGATATCCATCTGGATGGCTGTGATTCCCTTATCGGTTCCTGCCACCTTAAAGTCCATGTCTCCGAAAAAGTCTTCCAGACCCTGGATGTCGGTGAGGATCAGATAATCATCGTCGCTGTCTCCTGTCACCAGTCCTACAGAAATACCGGCTACCGGCGCTTTGACCGGCACACCTGCTGCCATCAGAGACAGAGAAGATGCACAGATGCTTCCCTGGGATGTGGAACCATTGGATTCCATGATCTCAGATACGGTACGGATCGCATACGGGAACTCTTCTTCTGTCGGAAGCACCGGTATCAGTGCACGTTCTGCCAACGCTCCATGTCCGATCTCTCTTCGTCCCGGACCTCTGCTCGGTCTGGTCTCTCCTACGGAATAGGAAGGAAAATTATAGTGGTGCATGTAGCGCTTGCTCGTCTCGTCCTGATCCATGCCGTCCAGTCTCTGCGCTTCTGAAAGAGAGCCCAGAGTGGTCACGGTCATAACCTGGGTCTGTCCTCTCTGGAACAGTGCAGAGCCGTGGACTCTCGGCAGACAGTCAACCTCTGCCGCCAAATGACGGATCTCCGTGATATCCCTTCCGTCCGGACGCTTTTTATCTTTTAAGATCATTTTTCTCACGGTCTTCTTCTGGAAGGTATACACAGCCTCCCCGATCTGAGACAGCCACTCTTCATTGTCGGCATAGCGCTCTGCTAATTTATCTTCAATACCGCGGATATTTTCTTCCCTCACCTGTTTTTCATCGGTGAAGACCGCTTCTTCCATGGCTTCCGGTGTAATAAAGGAAACCATATCCTCATACATCTCCTGATCGATTTCATGATGCTCATATTCATGCTTTTCTTTGCCGCATTCTGCAACGATCGTGTCGATGAATGCAATAATCTCTTTATTTACCTCATGTGCTTTAAAGATCGCCTCAATCATTATATCTTCCGGCACTTCATTGGCGCCAGCCTCAATCATGATAACTTTTTCTCTCGTAGAGGCCACAGTCAGTGACATCTCGGATACTTCTTTCTGAGCCGCCGTCGGATTGATGATAAACTCTCCGTCAATCAATCCGACCATCGTGGATGCGGTAGGTCCGTCGAAAGGAATATCAGAAATGCATGTCGCGATAGCTGAACCGAGCATTGCGGTAAGCTCCGGGCTGCAGTCCGGGTCTACGGACATAACAAGGTTGTCCAGCAGTACGTCGTTTCTGTAATCTTTCGGAAACAGAGGACGCATCGGACGGTCGATTACACGGTCTGTGAGAATCGCATTCTCAGAAGGTCTTGCCTCTCTCTTTAAAAATCCTCCCGGAATTTTACCCACTGCATACTGTTTCTCTTCATATTCGACACTCAGCGGGAAGAAATCAATTCCGTCTCTCGGTTTATCGGAAGCCGTAGCTGTC
>NZ_FR889189.1:0-22923 GCF_000432215.1 Anaerostipes sp. CAG:276 | reverse complement strand
TGGAAGCCGTAGCTGTCGAGAGGACAACGGTGTCTCCGTAGTGCATAAATGCCGCACCGTTTGCCTGTGCCGCCACACGCCCCACTTCTACGGTCAAAGTCCTGCCTGCAAGTTCCATACTAAATTTTTTTACCATGTTTAATTCTCCTTAAAACAATATTTAAAAGACGCCGAAACAACTAAGCGGTCCACAGCACAGTCTGTGGACTCCTTAGTAGTCTCGGAATACGTCTTTCACAACTTTTTTATTGTATCACAACTGAATGAAAAAAAGAAGACAGGAATTTGAATTCCTGTCCCCATAATTCTGCTATTTTCTCAGTCCGAGTCTCTCGATCAGCGCACGGTATCTAGCAACATCCTTATTCTTTAAGTATGCTAAAAGATTACGTCTCTTACCTACCATCTTTAACAGACCTCTTCTGGAATGGTGATCCTTCTTGTGCATATCAAAATGCTCCTGAAGTTCTTCAATCCTTGCTGTAAGGATCGCGATCTGCACTTCCGGTGAACCGGTGTCATTGGCATCCCTTCCGAATTCTGCAACGATCTGTTTTTTCTTTTCTGATGAAATCATTTTGTTTCCTCCTTAAATTATATGAAATAGCCGCCAGATACTAAGACTTGGTCGGAGATGTCCGAAATCTGAGTACCGGTCAACTTGATAAGTATATCACAGAAAAAATCCCCTGTAAAGGATCATTTACATATTTCTGCTCACTTCCACAGCTGCATTAGCTGCTTCTATGACAGCGCTCCTGAGTCCTTTTTGCTCCAGTACTCTGACTGCCTCAATAGTAGTTCCCGCCGGTGAACAAACCGCATCTTTTAATTTCCCGGGGTGTTCCTTTGTCTCAAGAACCATTTTTGCACTGCCCAGCACTGCCTGGGCAGCAAAGGTATATGCTTTTTCTCTCGGTATCCCTCCGAGCACCGCAGCATCCGCCAGCGCCTCGATAAACATATAGACGTAGGCCGGTGAACTTCCGCTGACACCGACAACCGCGTCAATGAGCTTTTCATCCACAATTTCTACCTTCCCGAAACTTTCAAAAATCTTCCGGACTTCCCGTGCTTCTTCCTCCTCAACATATGGATTCATACACATGCCGGTCATGCCTTCCCCTACCAGAGCCGGTGTATTCGGCATGGTACGGATGATTTTTGTTTCTTTTCCGAAGCTTCTCTCCACAGTCTCCATAGAAAGTCCTGCCGCAATAGTGACAACGATCTGGTCTTTGCCGACCTCGTCCCGAATCTCCCGGATCACCTTATCATACATCTGCGGTTTCACAGACAGAACAATGATTCTTGAATTCTTCGCCGCTTTTATGTTGTCTGACGTTGTTGTTATGCCTAGCTGCTCTGAGATTTGATTCATTTTGTCCTCAGAGGGCCCGGAAGCGATCATCTCGTCTTTTGTAAATGTCCCTTCCGCAAGAATTCCCGAAATCATGGCCTTCGCCATGTTTCCGCATCCGATAAATCCAATTTCCATGCTGATTTCCTTTCTTTAACCTAAACGTTTTAAGAGTTCTTCAAAGTATGCAGGAAGCCCCACCTCAAACTCCATGTATTCCTTCGTCCTCGGATGGGTAAACCCGAGGACTTTGGCGTGAAGACACTGCCCTTCAAGGGAATACTTAGACTTTTTCGGACCATAGACGGTATCGCCCAAAAGAGGATGTCCGATGGATGCCATATGCACCCGGATCTGATGGGTCCTTCCCGTCTCCAGGCTGCATTCGATGTAGGTAAAACCTTCTTTCAGGCGTTCCAGCACCCGGTAATGAGTGACTGCTCTCCTGCCGGCCTCCCGGTCTATGGCCATCTTTTTTCGCTCTTTCCTGCTCCTTGCGATCGGTGCATCCACTGTTCCTGATTCTTCTTTTATGTTGTGATAGACAATGGCGTGATATCGCCTTGTGATCGTATGATCCTTCAGCTGTTCTGCCAGACACTGGTGGGCCATATCGTTTTTGCAGACGATGAGAATTCCTGTGGTATCCTTATCGATTCTGTGGACGATGCCGGGGCGCAGTACCCCGTTGATCCCCGACAGCTCATCCCTGCAGTGTTCCATCAGCCCGTTAACCAGAGTGCCCTCATAGTGGCCAGGTGCCGGATGAACGACCATGTTCTTGGGTTTATTGATCAGAATAATGTCCCGGTCTTCATAGACAATGTCCAGATCCATTTTTTCAGGCTTAATGGAGAGCTCCGTCGGCTTCGGAACCTTCAAAATGACCCGTTCCCCTTCCCGGACTTTATAATTGCTCTTTTTTTCAGCGTCATCTACCAGCACCGCTGAATCTTTGCAAAGCTTCTGTAAATAGGATCTTGTAAATTCAGGGAACCTTCCGGCCAGACAGACATCCAGTCTGCTGCCGGTCTCTTTCTGCGAAACTGTAAATTGTCTCTCTTGTTCCATCAGCCCTGTTTCCTTTTTTCCAAAAATGCAAAATCGTCTTCTTTATAATAAACAAGAATGAGAAAAAACAGTACTGCCATAGATACTGTCACATAGATATCAGCTACGTTGAACACAGGGAAATTGATCGGCTTAAAGTAGAAAAAGTCCACCACATATCCCCTGAAAATTCTGTCTATAAGATTGCCGACGGCTCCGGCACATAAAAAAACATAGCAAAAGCGGAGCGGACGGTATTTTTTCTCATCCGGAAGCTTAGAATAAACAAATGTAAGCAGCGCCACAGCAAGCACTGTGATAACAAAAAACAGCCATTGCTGGTTTTGAAGAATTCCAAAAGCCGCACCCCTGTTTTCCACGTACTGAAGTTCAAATATATCTTTCAGGATTGAAATCCCTTCTCTCCCTTTCAGGGACATCACCGCCGCTGCCTTTGAAATCTGGTCTGCGGCCAGAAAAATTGCGATCGCGGCAAACACTTTTATCTGCTTCATCTCAGCTCTTCCTCTAATACTTCCATCATTTCTTCGTCGCTGACCGTGAGGTCAATACAGGCCTCCCCGATCCTTTTTAAAAGGATAAAACGGATATGTCCGCCTGCCATCTTCTTATCGGATTTTGTTGTCTCAATGATCCGTTCCGGCGTCAGCCTGTCAAACCTTTGATCCAGGGAAAAGGCATCAAACAGCGCACATATTTCCTCTGTTTCTTTTTCAGAAATCATACCGCGGTTTCTGGAGATCTTCAGGGCGAGACGGCACCCGATCGCCACACACTCTCCGTGGAGCAGTGAAAAATCCATCAGTGTCTCCACTGCATGCCCCAGCGTATGTCCAAAGTTTAACAGCGCACGCTCTCCCTGCTCTTTCGGATCTGCCTCCACAACCTGCCGTTTGATATCACAGCTTTTTCGGATCATCTCAAGCATTGTATCCGGATCTTTCGAGAGGATCTGATCTTTATGGTCTCTGATCCAGCAGTAATAAGCCTGATCTTTGATCAGACTATGTTTGATCACTTCTGCCATTCCGGAAACATACTCCCGTTCCGGAAGACTCTTCAGCGTATTTACATTAATATATACAAGTTTCGGCTGGTGAAAAGCTCCGATCATATTTTTATACTGGATAAAATCCACGCCGGTTTTTCCGCCAATGCTGCTGTCCACCTGGGAAAGCAGAGTCGTCGGAATCTGAATGAAATCGATCCCTCTTAAATAAGTCGCTGCGGCAAACCCGGCCATGTCTCCCGCCACACCGCCGCCCAGAGCCACAACCAGGTCCTTCCGGTCAAAATGATTCCGGATCAGCTGCTCATATAAATGTTCCACGGTCTTTAACTGCTTGCGGGCTTCTCCGGCACTGAAGCTGAATGTGGTCACTTTCGTACAGACAGGGTTTAGCAAGTCATACAACTCTTTTAAATAGAGCGGCGCCACATTGCTCTCTGTCACAATGCACACTTTTCTGTTTAACAGTCCGGCCTCAGAGAGTGCCTCTGTCAGGTCATCAAAAGAGTCCCTGAAATAGATATCGTATATTTTTTTCCCCTGTTCCCTGACGCTAAGCTTACTCTCTTCCATCATATTCAGGCTCCTCAGCAGCCGCTGCCTCTGTCTCTTCTTTTTCTGATTTCTTTGTGATCTCCAGATCATATACGGGATTTTTCAGATAATCCAGCTGCCCGTTGATAAACTGCATCATTCTGGATTTGTATGACACATAATCCCCGGTCAGTTTGTTGATCTGTTTTTCCAGAGAAGCGATCTCTTCCAGCTTTTCCTGGTTTTCTTTATCAAATGCCTCTCTCGCCTGCCTTGCAAAATCCTCGGCTTCTCTTCTGGCCTTTTCTAAGATCTCCCTGGCTTCCATCTCAGCCTGCTCTTCCATGGCTTTGGCCGCCTTGTCGGCATTTGCGATCGTCTCCTTGGAAGTTTCCTCCGCAAGCACCAGTGCCTTTTTCAATGACTCTTCGATGACACGGTAATGGTCGAGATTCTCTGTAAGGGCTGAGACTCTCTCTTTCAGTTCGTTATTTTCTTTGTAGACTTTCTCGTAATCTCTGGCCACTTCCTCCAGAAATTCATCGACTTCAATAGCTTTATAGCCAAATCCTCTTTTCAGTTCCTTACCTAATAACTCGATTGGTGTAATCATGTGCATCCTCCTATTTATAAATTTGCAGCTTTACGTGAAACCTGCCCTTCTTCGTCTCTCTTCCCAGTTCCTGAAACCGGAATTTGCCGAATCCCCGGACAGATATAACGTCTTCTGGTTTTGCCTGGTAACTGTTCCTTGTCTCCATTTTCCCGCGGATGAATACTTTCTGACTCTGAAATAAAGAAAGAGCCTTGCTCCTCGAGAGCCCGAAAGCCAGCCCCACAAGAGCATCCAGCCTTGGTGAAGACACAAATCCATCTTTTGTACTATATTCCTGCCGGTAATGAATTTCCTTAAAATCTACACCGACGGTTTCCACCTGTGTATTCCTGACCTTTGTAAGTTCCCGGCACAGGAATCCAGCCATATGTCTGAAACAGAAAACATAAGCCTCCCCGTCCGAAATTAAAATATCGCCGATCTGGTTTCTCTCGATCCCCAGATTCATGAGAGCACCGAGGTAATCCCTGTGGGTGAGCGTTTCTGCAAACTTCTTAAAAAGAGGCGAGATTTTGGCACATGCCAATGGAATCTCACCTTCATATCCAAACATCTCTTTTGAGCCGAACACAACAATACAGCGGTCATAATCTTCATGGCCGCCATAAAGTGATGCGTCTGCAAAAGAAAGTTCCTGTCTCATCTCATGAAAGAGGCTCTGTTCCCTCTCCGACAGAAACGGTGTATGGGTATACACTGAATTCATAAATGCAGTCTGAGCCAATTCTTCCAGTCGCTTTTTAAACAGCTGCTCGTCCATGGCTTATTTTAACTGAGGTGAGATAATATTTTCATTCATAATCTCACTTCTCAAATCTCCATTGACCTCGATGCTGTCCGGTGCCGCAATAAAAATATTGTTGGAAACAGCCTGAAGGGAGCCGTCAATCGCATAGGTCGCTCCGCCCACAAAGTCGATGCTTCTCTGGGCAACCGTGAGTTCAACTCCTTCCAGATTGATGACAACTGTCTTGCCTTCTTTCAGAAGATCTGCCGCCGTCTGGGCCTCTGCAAAATCCTGTGGCTTAATCACGTAAACTTCTACACCGTGACCGTTCATGGATACCACTTTCCCGGAGCCGAAGCGGCGGGGTTTTGGATCTTTCGTCTCTCTGCTTGTGTATGTGATCGGTTCAATCACATTTGACTCTTCTCTGACCGTATCTTTTTTCCGGAAGAATGAGCGCCGTTCTGTATCCGGTTCTTCTTCCTCCTCTTCGTATTCGTCGTACTCATCATATTCTTCATCTTCCGTAAGCTTCATAAAATTCAACAGCTTATCCACTGCACCCATGCTCTTTATCCTCCACTATTTGTTGTAGTCTCTTTCCCCAAAAATACCTGTTCCTACCCGCACCATGGTAGAGCCTTCTTCCACCGCAACCTGATAATCATTCGTCATACCCATGGAAAGGATGTTCATAGCTATATTATCAAAGTTTTTCTCTTTGATGTCAACAAATAATTGCCGCATCCTTCTGAAATATACCCGGTTATTTTCTGGATTTTCCACGAATGGTGCGATCTGCATGAGTCCCTGCACCAAAACCCCCGGAAGCCTAGAAATTTCTTCCAGCGCACCGAAGAGCTCTTCTTCCATAAAGCCGGATTTTGTCTCTTCCCTTGCCAGGTTCACCTGGATCAGCACCGGCACCTGAATCTTATGCTTTAGGGCTTCTTTGCTGATCTGCCGTGCCAGCTTTACAGAATCCACAGAGTGGACCAGCGCCACCTTATCCACTATATATTTTACTTTATTTGTCTGAAAATGGCCGATCATATGCCAGCGCACCGGAGACTTGATCTCCTCATATTTCTTCATGATTTCCTGGACCTTGTTTTCCCCGAAATCCATGACCCCGCAGTCCATCAGCTCCTCGATCATAGACAGAGGTTTTGTCTTGCTGACCGCGATCACAGTCACCTCTTTTGGATCTCTCCCCGCCTTTTCACAGGCAGCCTTTACATTTTCTTTCACTAATTTGTACTGGTCGATTAACATATCACACACTTCCTAACTTTAATATATGATTTGGTTTTCTTTGATCGCTTTGCTGTCGAGAACGACAAAATCATACAGCCGGATGCCGTTTAACGTATCTGTCTCTACTATGGTATAGCCGTCTTTATTTACAATAACCTGTACCGGACGGAAATCAGCATAGCCCTGATTCGTGCAGTAGACTCCTTTCAGTCTCTTCTTTTCTCCTACCGTAAAGCGGTCACCGGCATCCATTGCCTCAAAGGTAGTGCCTTCCTCCACCTCTTCCGGATCAAGATAACAGTAATTCTTTGTCTTTTTATAAATCTTAAATTCTTTTTGTTCCACCTTGACATTTCCGTCCTTGGACGTGGTTCTGACACTGAACCCCTCGCCGGCTCCGTTATTACCTTTTGTAATATACTTGACCGGAACCTGATAAAACTGTTTTGAGACGATCGCAGAATCCGGAATTTTAAGTCCCTGATACGTATCCAGGAGCAGATCGATATCTACATACCGTTCTCCGATGTAGCGGATCAGATATTGATCCAGAGACAGATAGGCAAAATAGCCGTCTTCTTTTTTTTCGGTCTCAACGCCGGCCTCTGCTTTCATCTGATCATCCACAAATTTCACGGTTACAGTCTTTCTGCCTTTTAGGCTGGTATACTGCTCCTTATCAAGAAGGACCGCCAGTGTCCATTTTTCACTCTTCGTCACCCTGCATACGGTGTCCCCTTTTTTCACTTTGTCTGTAGAATTCAGTTTTGTAACCCTGTAATTTTCTCTCTCAAAATCACTCGCTTTTATCTGGCCTGCCTCCCTGCCGTCGAAGGAGTCCGAATAGAAGCTTGCAATGCCGCTGATACTGCTCCTTCTGGTAGAAAACGACGCATCCCCGACCTGTTCTTTGACCTGTTCCATGACCTTCTTCAGAGATTTTCCATTGATGCCCAGCACAGCATTTTTCAGATCATATTTCAAGTCATAGACATCTTCAAAATCTTTGTCGGAGTAGATAGATTTAAACTCGGAAAGCCGGCTTTTGATCCTGGTATTCTCCTGGATATCTCCTCTTCCCTTCATTTCTTCCACCTGATTGGCAAACTCTTTCTGGACCTTTCCGTTCTTGTCCAAAACATAAAGCATGCCGGACTTTTTGACCCTTTTTCCCTCTTCCGTATAATATGTAATATAACCGTCATCTTCGGCCTTCAAGAGTTTCTCGTTCCTGAGGGCGATTCCGGTGAGGGAATATGTCGATGAAATTTTATCCTCTGTCACTTTATAAACCGTCAGCTTTTCCTTGCCTACGAAGATCAATACATTGATCAGAACATAGATCAGCAGGACAAGAAAAACAATAGTCCCTATATTCCATCTCGCTTTTTTTCTAGCCATCTATATCCTCCAGCGCCTCAAAGCTGCCCCGTCTAAATAATTACATCTGCATCCCTGGACATATCCTTTTTGTTTCATCGTTTCCTCAAACAGATCCTTTAATTTCCACCAGCTGACTCCCCAGTTTGAAAATACGGCATCTTCCTCGGGTACTCTGCTGAAAAGCCTCTCGATGACAATATCTTTTCTAAGTTCTGCCACAAACTCTGCCAGCCGGTTGATATATTCTTCTTTTGTGCATAATGATATTTTACCATCCCTGTATTCTTCATACAATACGGAGTTCTTCGGAATATAAAGAGAATGGGCCTTGACCACAGACACGGGCAGGGCAGAAATCACCCTGGCTGTCTCCACTGCATCTTCTACTGTGTCTCCGGGCAGATTTAGAATGACATGGGTACAGATCTCAAACCCGAAGGGGGCCGTTAGGAGAACCGCATTTAAATACTCTGCCAGAGTATGGCCCCTGTTCATTTTCTTCAATGTATGGTAATTGACCGTCTGAAGTCCAAATTCTATGGTCACGGCGGCTCCCCGCTCCTGTTGTATCTCATTTAAAAACTCCAGATAATCTTTTCGGATACAGTCAGGTCTTGTGGATAATGAAATTCCCACAATATCTTCTTCCTCCAGTGCTTCCAGCACATAGTTACGAAATTCCCCAAGAGGCAGAAATGTATTCGTGTAATTCTGAAAATAGGCTAAAAACTTTTTTGCCCCATACCGTTTGCCGATATAAGCTTTTGTCCTGTTCAGCTGATCCTTTACAGGGACTGTTTCAGACATGGCTTCAAAGCCGGTCCCGACTCCGGCACAGAAACTGCAGCCTCTGCCTTCCATCCGGTTCGGACAGGTCACAGGAAGATTGACCGGGAGCTTATATACTTTCTCCCCAAATCTCTTTTTCAAATGTGCCGAGTAAGTGTTGTAGAGTTCCATCTTCTTAATTTTCCTTTTTCAATACTTCTGTCATCGTGTGATATAGAGTTTGTTTGCTGGAAGCTTTTAAAATGACAGAGATGAATTCTTCACCCTCCTCGTTTTTTGTGAGAATGATCAGACAGGAACCTGCTTCTGTTGTCGTCCCCGTCTTTCCTCCCAGCATAAATACTTTGTGAGGAAGATTATAATTGCCCAGCAGGTACTGATTGGTCGCTGCCATATCAAATGCCTGGAGTTTGTTTTTTTGGTTTGTATATTCTATATAACTGCTCGCCTTTCCTGCAATGGATAAAAATTCATTATGTTTCACCAGTTCCTGGAAGATCAGGTACAGGTCATACGCAGTCGTATAATGATTCTTCAAATGCAGGCCGTTTGGATTCTCAAAATTTGTATTGGTAGCTCCAAGTTCACGGGCCCGTTTATTCATCATTGCCACAAACTTTTTGTCACTGCCTGCAACCTTTCTTCCGAGAGCGATGGCAGTATCATTGGCCGACATGACGATCAGTCCGTTTAAAAGTGCTTCTACTGTAATCTTGTCACCTTTTTTCAGATGCAGGCTCACCGCTGCCGGGTCATCGAAGGTGATATCTTTATCAATGGTTACAACATCGTCGAGCCTGCAGTTTTCCAACACCAGAAGGGCCGTCATGATTTTTGTAATACTCGCAGGGTAGGCCTTGTCAAATACCTTCTGCGCAGCGACCACCTGATTTGTCGTATTGTTGACGAGCAGCGCTTCTTTCACTCCGGAATACTGCTCTGTATCGGCATCCTCCCTGGATATAACGCCTACATAGGCTCCTTTCGACTTCCAGTTATCCCCCAGAGTCTCCGTCCTAAGCTCATCCTGATTCTTCTCCAGATGTTTTTCATAAGTGACGGAAAGCTGCGTCAGTGTATCCGCCGCGCTGCACCCGGTCAGAGAAATGAGCAGTACTGCCGTCAAACATATACATAAAATTCGTTTTTTCATTCTGTCCTCCTGATTTCAAGTAAATGCCCTGAGAAATGAAAAGAAAGACTGCCATGTGACAGCCTATTGAGTATACATCTCTCTCCAGTCCAGATCCCCCCGGTCCAGGGCCATAATCAGAGCCTCTGCCGTCGGCAGATTGGTGGCACACGGGATGTTGTGTTTGTCACAAAGGTTCAGTACATCATAGAAGCCCTGTGTCCTCTGCTTGTTGTCCGGATCCTGCAGAAAGATAAGAAGATCCATTTCATTGTTTTCGATCAACGCCCCGATCTGATGCATGCCGCCGAAATGTCCCACCTGAAGCTTATGGATCGTCAGGTTTGTCACTTCTTCGATCACCTTTCCCGTGGTGGCTGTGGCGTACAGCGTATGCCGCCTCAAAATATCCTGATAAGCAATGCAGAGGTTCTGCATCAGCATTTTTTTCGCATCGTGCGCAATTAATCCTACATTCATAAAGGTTCCTCCTAATATTTTTTGCGTTGAAGATAAATATTCAGCATCAGGCCGATCGCAATGGATGCCGACAAGAGTGAACTCAGGCCATAGCTGATAAACGGCAGCGGAAGTCCTGTATTGGGCAAAGTCCCTGTGGCAACTCCTATGTTGATAAAGGACTGGAATCCCATATAGGCAGACACGCCCACAGCTACCATTTTGGCTGCTCCATTATCGGCTTTCCGGGCCACATTCAGGCACTGGGCTACTAAAAGAACCAGCAGGCCGATCACAACAAGACACCCTAAAAACCCGAACTCTTCTCCAACCACAGAAAAAATAAAGTCTGTCTGGCGTTCTGACACCAGATTTACATCGCTGGCAGAGACATCAGAGATCGTATTTGATCCGAATCCCTTTCCGAACAAACCTCCGGACCCGATGGCCATAACAGAGTTGGCTGTCTGCAGTGCCGTAGAATCCGCATAGGCAGCCGGGTTTAAAAAGGACATGATCCGCGCCACCTGATGAGACTCTAAAAGAATCTGTCCCGGTGTCTGGACATACCATATAAACACTGCAAAAAGAGGAATCCCTATGATCAAAACTCTCAGGATCAGCTTAGAGCTTAATCCTCCCACAAAGACGATGGCAAGAATGATAAAAACGATATCCAGTGTCGTGGACAGATTCGGCTGTTTCAGAATCAGATACAGCGGCGGTGCACATAAAAGTGCAAGTTTCCCCAATACTTTCGGTTCGTTCAGATCGTCCTCGTGGCGGACTACGAAATCTGCGATGACAATGATCATCACGATCTTGCTGAGCTCTGACGGCTGAAGCGTCCCCAGGGGCCCCAGTGAAAACCAGCGCTTTGCCCCGTTTACGTCTTTTCCAAACAGCTTAACGCCTATCAGCAGCAAAAGGTTGATGATATAGAGCAGATTGGAACTCCGAAGCCACGTCTGATAATCGATCAGAGAAACTACTGCCATGACCGCAAAACAAAGGATCAGACCCAAGCCCTGTTTCATCACAAAAGACGGATTTGCGCTGTGGATAAAAATAATTCCTAATGTGGCCAGCACCAATACATTGAGAACCAGCTTTATATTGTAGTTTTGCAGTCGGTAGTTTCTAAGCATTTTATCACTCCATGTCTATTTTTTCTTTTTCATTTCCCGGATCGGGATATTCGCAAACAGCGCCGGTCCGCTGTGTTCTTCGTCGTTCTGAGTAATCTGAATATCCAATCCCTGCGGATCGATCTCCATATATTTTGAGATCACCTTGATGATGTCATTTTTGATCAGTTCCATAGTTTCCGGAGAACAGTTGGAACGGTCAGATACCAGCAAAAGCTTCAGCCGGTCCCTTGCTTCATCAGCGGAATTTTTCTTTTTAAAAAAGCTATCAAACAAACCCATTCTTCTCCTCCTTGACTATTTCTTAAAAATGCCGGCAAGTTTCTCGAAGAATGATTTGGTATCCAAATCCAAAAACGGTACTTCTTGTCCCATAACCCTCTTACAGATGTTCATATAAGCTTTTCCTGCCATACTGTCGCTGCCCACAAGAGGTTCCCCCTGGTTTGTAGATACGACAATGTTTTCATCGTCCGGCACGACGCCGATCAGATCGATTGCCAGGATATCCAGGACATCATCCTTTGACAGCATGTCCCCTCTTTTTACCATGTCCATACGGATCCTGTTGATGACTAAATCGATCTTATGTATATCGTTGGCCTCCAAAAGTCCGATGATCCGGTCTGCATCACGGATCGCAGATACCTCCGGAGTCGTCACGATCAGTGCGCGGTCTGCTCCTGCGATGGCATTCTGGAATCCCTGTTCGATCCCTGCCGGGCAGTCCAGAAGGATATAGTCAAACTCTTCTTTCAGCTCATCCACAACTTTTTTCATCTGCTCAGGACTCACAGAAGATTTATCCCTTGTCTGTGCAGAAGGCAGAAGATAAAGATCCGGATATTTTTTGTCCTTGATCATCGCCTGTTTGATCCTGCAGTTTCCTTCTACCACATCGACAAGATTATAGACAATCCTGTTTTCCAGCCCCATGACCACATCCAGATTCCTGAGACCGATGTCCGTGTCGATCAGTACGACCTTTTTCCCTTCTTTTGCCAGACCGGTTCCTACGTTGGCCGTCGTGGTTGTTTTCCCAACGCCGCCTTTTCCTGATGTGATTACGATTACTTCACTCATTGTTTTCTTCCTCCATTGTTTTAAGCTGTAATTTCATTCAGAAGTGATTTTGATATAGGTTCTATGTAAATATTTTCATCCTCTACAAATGCAATCTTGGCTTCCTCGTCGCCTTGCTTTGCTTTTTTCCCAAACAGCCGCTTCTTTGCAGATACCTGATCGGATGATCTCGCAATATAGCTGCCGATCCGGATCTGCATCGGCTTCATCTCAAGGGCAGCGATGAAAGCCTTGTCATTCCCGTCCACTCCTGCAAACACATAGCCTTTTACACACCCCAGTACGACGATATTGCCCTTTGCCTTCACGGTAGCTCCGGGATTCACATCCCCGATGACTACCACACTGGCATCGGATTCCAGACTCTGTCCGGATCTTAAAGTCCCCTGGTAAAATTGTCCGAAGGAGACTCCTCCGCTTTTTAAACAGGATTCGCTCCTGGACTCTTTCAGCCTGATGGCTCTCTCCTCGATCAGCTGTTTAAATTTGGTTTCCAGAACCTGGTCCCCTTCCATCACATAGGCGATGGAGAGGGAGCTGTTCTCTGTGATCGTTTCCAAAACCCGCTCCGTTTCCTCCACGCTTAAAACCCTTCCTTCGATTTTTAATACAACCTGAGTTTTGGTGTTGAAAAACTTCGCGGCTTCCACAAACTTTCTCGCGATAATCGCCAGCAGTTCTTCAAACTCTATCTTGTCATCCAGGACAATCGTCAAACCAAAATTGTTTCCTTTCAACAATACTGGTTCTTTCATATATTTTCACCTCTCTTAATCGGATACTGAACCGGCCGCAGAAATTACTTTCTTGTCCTTCCTTAATTTCGCCTTCTCTTTATCATTTGCAAAATAATACTTGTAGAGATCCTTCGCCGCGGCTGCCGCATTGGATGACGTATATCCGTAAGGGATGACCGCGGTGACCGTGATCTCAGGATCCTCATAGGGACCGAAAGATATGAACAGCGCATGGTTCGGCCTCTTTTTATCTTCCTGTGCGGTTCCTGTCTTGCCCGCCACTTTCACATTAAGCCCTTTGAATATGCTGGTCACAGCGCCTTTCTTTCCGGAAACAACCCTGCGCATGCCGGACCAGACCGCATCCCAGTAAGAGTCATCATTCAGAGTGAGTTTGCTCTTCTTCTTGACACCGTATTTTTTCACCGTCTTTCCGCCCGAAGTGGTAACTTTGTCTAAAATACTCAGGTCGTAGACGGTTCCCTTATTTGACAGCGTCGTCACGTAGTTGGAAATCTGGCTCGGCGTGAAACTGTTCGTGCCCTGTCCGATGGCAGAACGCACAGAGGTTTCGTCTGAAATATGCGGAGCCATCTCGCTCAGCTCAATACCGGACTTTTTATTCAGGCCGATCTTGGTCGCATATTTTTTCAGGGCCTCCAGGCCTTTCTTGCTGCTGTAAGATGCCCCTGTCATTCCTAAGTCATATCCTACCTCATAAAAGAAGCAATTACAAGAGACTTCTAATGCCCCGGCCACATTATTGTAGCCGTGCCTTCCGTTGGGATAAATCCAGCAGTGGGCCGCAGGACTGATCTTGTCAAACACGCCGGTACACTGTATCTGAGTGCCAGTGGAAATTGTTCCCTCATTCAGGGCGGTGATCGCAGACAAAGGCTTGAAAGTGGACCCCGGAGCCGTTCTGTGGTTCAGCACCTGATTGTAAAGAGGCGTCGCCGTGGAATTGGCCAGCTGCCGGTAGTAGTCGTTGTCGATTCCGTTGGACAGCTTATTGCTGTCATATCCCGGATAGCTGACCATGGCTTTCACTTTTCCCGTGTCGGGATCTGTGATCACAATGGAGCCGGAACATGGATCCAGTCCGAGCTGGGCCGGTGTGATCTCTCTTTTTGAAAGCTTCTGGCGTATAAAGGAGTAGGCATCCAGGGAACCGCTCTTCAGGCTCTGATAGGTCCCTGCGTCTTTTTTCTTATTCAGGACTCCCTGCTCGTACAAAAGCAGACATACAGACCTTCCACTGAGTTCACCGGTTCCGATCTTTTGTTCACATACTGTCAGATCAAATTCATCATCCTTCTGAAGCTGTTCTTCAACATAGGACACAAGCGCGTCAAAGATCTGCTCTGTATCACTGTATTTGGACGGCAGATCCAGCATGGAAATATCGATCCATTCTTTATTGATGGCATATTTAAGGAACTCACCCAGGCCGATCTTTTCATCTTTCCACCTGAGATATGTCTTGTCCTTCGTGTCGACGGAGCCGGTTAGGAGAACTTTTTTCCTGGAAAGCATCTTATACACGTAGTCAGCATAATTCTGCTTTTCCTCACTCTCGTCTTTGTAGGCCTTTGTACTGCCTGTAAGATTCTTCCGAATCGTTTTGATACTGTCCTTTTTGAGGCTCTGAATCTTTTTATACATGCTCTTTTCGTAAGAGTTTGCACGCTCTCCGTTCAGGTCCGTGATATCCACAATACTGTTTCCGATCAGTGAATAGTAGACGTCTTTGATCGGAATCCTTATATTGCTCCGGTCACCCTTGGAATCAGAGGTGGTGAGTTTGGACAGAACGATGCCTGTAATCCTTCTTTCTAACAGGTTATATGCATATTCCTGAAGATCACTGTCGATCGACAGGACTACGTTGTTTCCTGTTCCTGCCTTTTCCGTCTTGGTCGTCTTTACGATCTTTCCTATATTGTTGACGATCATGGTCTGGCTTCCGCTGCTGCCGTGCAGATAAGACTCCAGTTCTTTTTCAATGCCCGCCTTTCCGACCGCGTCGTCCATCGCATAATAGTCCTTGTCACTTTCTTTTTTTCCCTTATTATAGTCATCAAGTTCCTCGGTATTGATTGTACCGGTATAGCCGATTACATGAGACATGGCCTCACTGTTTTTATAAACCCGGATGGACTTGGTACTCACGTCGATCCCGGTAAGTTCATTGGAACGCTCTTCGATCTCCGCGATGCTCCTGCTGCTCACCTCTGTGGCAAAGGTCACCTTCATATATTGTGAATAACGGCTTAAGTAGGCGCTGTATCGGACAGACATGATCTTTAAAGCATCTTTGTCTGAATACTTCTCATCAATGTCAAACATTTTCCCGACTCCGGGACTTCCCATAGTCCCGTTTCTTAAGTACTCAAAGACTTCCTCCGCACTGGCATTAAGCTGCTGCTGACGGAGCTTTAAACGCTCCTTGGAAAGACCCTTGGTATCTGTCCCGATGCCGAATGCCTCCCTCTTGAACCGTTCCAGTCTGGAGCCTTTCTCCGTAAAGCGGAACGTGCCGTTTCCTGTGATCTCGATCGGGATATCGCTCTTGAAGGAATCTTTGTTCTTCTCTAAGATCTTGATCACTTCATAAATCACCTTATTTTTTTCATAATTCTCAGATGTATCGTTTTCCTGGGCTAACGTTTTGAATTTATTGTCATTCTGAAAATTGACTGTATAGACCATTTTGTTGTAAGCCAGAAGTTTTCCGTTGCAGTCATAGATATTTCCCCTCGTACCGGAAGTCTTGACGGTCTTTTCTACTTTGTAGGTGAAGTCTTCTTTATGTGACTGCCCCTGAACAATCTGAATGACAAACAGCCGGCAGACGAGTACAAGAAAAAGCACTGTGAATAAAACAGCCATTGCCAGAAGCCTGTTTGCCAATAATTTTTCAACCCGGTTTTGTAACTTTCTAAACACTAGAACATGCTCCTTTTTTCTGAATCGCTGATGCGTACGTCGATGAACAGAAGAAGTTTATACAGAGGCAGCGCGATCAGCCCCGTATAGACCGCTTCCGGTATCATAATATCTTTTAAGTAACTGAAAAATGCAAATCTTCCTCTCAGTGCAAAGAAAAAGAAAAAGATTGCAAAGCTGTAAGCCAGGGTATTGATGACTAAAAGCCCGAACGGCAGAAGGACGTCGTCTTCATAAAAAAAAGAGTTGAAACATCCGTTGATATAGCCGATGAGCAGATAAAGAAGGGCATACTGCCCGAGAACGTCACCGAAAAATATATCGATCAGCAGACCGCAGGAAAATCCGATGCCAATCCCTGCTTTCTTTCCCCTGATCAGTCCCAGGGTCACCGTCAGGATCAGCAGAACGTTCGGCATGACATCGGCAAGCTTTAAAAACTGAAACACCGATGTCTGCAGAAGGAAACAAAAGATTACAGATAGAATATAAAATAAAGTCCGTTTCAGTCTCATCATCCCACCTGCCTATTCTTTTGTCTTTTCATCCAGATTAACATTTTCTTTCAGGTCCGTGATCACAAGGACTTCCTTTAAGTGCTTGAAATCCACGATCGGTGTGACCTTTGCGGTCTTTGTAAGCTTTGTGGAATCCAGCTTGATATCGGATACTTTACCAATGGAGATTCCTTCCACAAATTTAGAACTCAAATATGAGGTCACCAGCTCATCGCCTTCTTTGACCTTTGCGTTCTTATCAATATATACGACTTCCAGGTAGCCGTCAGACATCGTGCTCAGACTTCCCCTGACGATGCAGGAATCCTTTGTCTTCAAAAACATGGCGCTGACCATGCTGGTATCATTGATGATCGTCCGCACCTTTGCATAATGATCAGACACATCGTATACGATGCCTACCAGCCCATTGTCTGCAATCACATTCATGTTTTTCTTAATGCCGTCTTTGCTGCCTTTGTCGATGGCAAAGATTTCAAACCAGTTGCCGGAACCCTTGCTGATGACTCTGGCCCCGACCGTACTGTATTTTTTATATTTTGCTTTGAGCTTCAAAAGATCCTGAAGACGCTCAAGCTCTACCTGATCCTGAGACAGAATCCGGTTCTGCATCTTCAGGGAATCGATCTTCTCCTGAAGGACTTTGTTATCTTCTTTCAGCTGTTCTTTGGTTTTTATATTTTCATTCCAGGAAAAAATACCGTTCCCGATGGAATTAATCCCTTTCTGCATAGGACTTAAAATTCCTGTGGCCAATGCTTTGACCGGAGACAGCACACCCCCTGCAAAAACACTGATCCCGATTAACAAAAAGCACACCCCTGCAAAAATGAACAGGTAATGCCTCGAACGCATATTTTTCTTCTGAAATTTCATTTCACTTTCCTCACTGGTATTTGTAATCTTTGTTCATCATCGTCTTCAAGCCGCGGACAACACTCTCCTCCGGCTGTTCCCCGGTGCGGATATGAATGCCGATGGCATCCTCCATCCACTCCGGAATCTTTTGAAAGGAGGAACTTCCCCCTGACAGATAAATGCCCTCCACCATGATATCCGATGCCAGTTCCGGAGGAATCACTTCCAGCATGGCTTTGGCTTCGATAATAATGTCGTTGACATAACTTCTTACCTTTTCTTCAGCCAGATCTCCCGGAACCTGGATCTTCTTTGGCAGCCCGCTGACAAGGTCTCTGCCTTTTACATAGGCAGGTTTCCCTTCTTCTTCCCTTCTGGCATACAAAAGCTTTAACCGCTCCGCGCTCTTCATCCCGATCTCAATATTGTAGTTTCTCTTTAGCTTTGAGATCATCCACTGGTCGATCTGACTGCCTCCCTGCTTTACCAGGCGGCTTCTCACGATGCCCCCGAGGGAGATTACAGAGATCTCGGTCGTATCGGCTCCCATATTGATCACCATGTTGCCGCAGGGAGCCCCTACATCAATGCCCAGTCCAACTGCATCCGCCATCGGTTTTGGACATAGCCTGACCTCTTTTACCGACCGGAATGACTCAAGCATCAAATCATAAAATGCTCTGCGTTCCACACCGGTGATGTCTGACGGCACAGCCATGTAAAATTCATATTTTTTTAACTTCCTCAGATAACGTCTGAGGATCTGGGCAAGAAGCCTGCGCATATTCGTATAATCGCCGATCACCCCGTGGACCATCGGTGTAATGATCTGTATCTGATGCGGCTCTTTCTCATACATTGAAAACGCTTCGTTTCCTACCGCTGCTGTCTCCGAATCTTCTGTCAGGGCAATGACATTTTTAAGCCTTAGAATCTGGTCTTTTTCTTTCGAATAGATTCTCAGATTCTTTGAGCCCAGCTCGATTCCAATCAGTCCCTTCTTCATAAGCACTCCATTCCATACCGCCCATCGGGCTATAGTAATTGTTGTTCTTTAAAACTTACGTAAGAACGGTCTCCGATGATGATATGGTCGGACAGATAAATGCCGAGCAGTTCTCCTGCTTCTTTTATCCGTTTCGTGACAGATACATCCTGCCTGCTGGGAGTGGGGTCCCCGGAAGGGTGATTGTGCAGCAAAATTAAATAGACCGCTTCATACTTCAATGCTTCCAGGAATACTTCCCTGGGTGACGCCACTGTCTGATTGACCGTACCTACGGATACCTTCAGTTCTTTGATGACTTTATTCTTCCCATTAAAAAGAATTAAAATCATTTCTTCCCTGTTCAAGTGACGCATTTTTTCCATATAATAATCCGCAATGGACTTTGGAGTATGAAAACTGATCTTCTTATGTACTTTCTGAGAGGACAGCCTCATGGAAAGCTCTGCAATACAAAGAATCTGTACTGCCTTTACCCTGCCGATGCCTCTGATCCTCATCAGTTCATTCATTGTAACATGACAGATACCCAGAAGCCCCTCATAATATGGATGCAGGCCTAAGATCTCCACAGCCAGAGCCGTGGCTCTTTTGTCCTTCGCACCGCTTCTTAAAACGGCAGCTAAAAGCTCCGCATCTGTCAGCGCCTCCGGTCCCAGCCGCTCGCATTTTTCATAAGGGCGCTCAGACTCCGGAAGCTCTTTGATTGTGTAATGTCTCTTTTCCATAGATTCCTTTCCTCAAAGGAATACGCAAAAAAACATTTCTCATTAATAAATCTTACCATAAGATCTTTTTCTTGTATACCCAGGAACTATGACGGTTTCCTTAAGTTTTTCTTATTCCCCCGACACAAAAAACCGGCATCCGACATCACAGCCGCACAAGCCCTTTTTCCGCCATCCGCTGAAGAGACATTGTAATCCCGTACTTGGCATGGGGATAGGTAAGTCCCCCCTGGAAATAGGCTGCATACGGAGGCTTCATCGGGCCGTCTGCACTGAGTTCGATGGAGGAGCCTGAGACAAATGCCCCTGCTGCCATAATGACCTGGCTGTCATAGCCCGGCATATCCCACGGCTCCGGAGTTACATAGCTGTCCACCGGAGAAGCCGCCTGGATTCCCTGACAGAAAGCTTTCAGCTTTTCAGGGTCATTGAACTCTACCGCCTGAATGATGTCGTGACGGCTCTCCTTTCCGTCAGGGACAACTTTAAACCCGAGACTTTCATACAGGTTGGCCGCAAATACGGCTCCTTTCAGGGCGCTGTTCACCACTGTGGGCGCGAGAAACAATCCCTGCAGGAACTGGCGGTTGACTCCCAGAGATGCCCCAACTTCTTTTCCGAGTCCGGGTGTCGTCAGTCTGTATGCACACTGCTCGATCAACTCCTTCTTTCCGCAGATATAACCTCCGATCGGTGCCAGCCCTCCTCCCGGATTTTTGATGAGCGAGCCAACGACTAAGTCTGCTCCTGCCTGGGACGGCTCTGTCTCCTCGACAAATTCTCCATAGCAGTTGTCCACCATGACAATGACTGACGGCTTTATATCCTTTACGAATGAGATCAGTTCCCCGATCCTCCCGACAGAAAGTGTCGGCCGGGTGGCATAGCCTTTGGACCTCTGGATCGTGACCAGTTTCGTCCTTTCGTTTATGGCTTTTTTTATGGCATCATAGTCAAAAGAGCCGTCCTGCTTCAGGTCCGCCTGGGCATAGGTGATTCCATACTCAGCCAGAGAGCCTTTGGAAGGCCGTATGCCGATCACTTCTTCCAATGTGTCATAAGGCTTTCCGACCGGAGACATGACTTCATCGCCCGGTCTTAAATTTGCGCTCAGTGCCAGTCCTAAAGCGTGGGTGCCGCAGGTAATCTGCGGGCGTACCAGAGCATCCTCAGTTTGAAAGATATCCGCGTAAACTCCCTCGATCGCCTCTCTCCCGATATCATCATATCCGTATCCCGTGGTTCCTCCGAGATGTGCCTCTGAAATGCGGTTCTTCTTCATAGCCTTCAGCACTTTAAGCTGATTAAATTCTGCCACTGCATCAAATTCTACAAATCTCTCGGAAAGCGATGACTCAATGTTCTTTGCATAGTCATATACTTCTCCGGACACACCTAGTTCTTTATAGTATTCTTTTAACTGATCCATCCCATATGCCTTTCTCTCTGATTTTTTCCAGCATAAATGCCAGAATTTCATCTTCCATTCGGTAATCCTGCCTGTTGATCATCGTAACTTCCTTTTCCCGACGAAACCACGTGAGCTGCCGCTTTGCAAAGTGCCTCGTATCTTTTTTGATGCGCTCTGCGGTCTCTGCAAGGTCCTGTTTCCCCTCCAGATAATCAAAAACTTCTTTATAACCGATCCCCTGCATGGATACCATGTCTTTTGTATACCCCTCACAGGCAAGCTGTCTGACCTCATCGATCAGCCCTGCCTCTATCATCCGGTCAACCCGCTGGTTGATTCTGTCATACAGAATCTTCCGCTCATGAGTCAGGACAAAATAGACAAAATTATAACGGGATTCCTTGGTTCTCTCCTGTTCATTGTGCATGGAAATCTTGGTTCCCGTCTTTTCGTAAAACTCCAATGCCCGGATCACCCTTTTTATGTTATTTTCATGGACAGCCTGTGCGGATTCCGGGTCAACTTCCGCAAGCATCCGGTGGAGATATCCATTTCCTTTTTCCTCTGCCAGCTTCTTCAGTCTGTCTCTGTATCCCCGGTCTGCATCCTCTTCTGAAAAATCTATATCATATAAAAGAGCCTGAATATAAAAACCGGTTCCGCCGACGACGATTGGAATCTTCCCTTTTTCATAAATCTTCTCTGCCGCCCGTTTCGCCATCTGCTGAAACCGGACTACATGAAACTCCTCATCCGGTTCCAATTCATCTACCAGATAATGCGGGATTCCATCCATCTCCTCCGGCATGATCTTTGCAGTCCCAATGTTCATTTTTTTGTAGACCTGCATGGAATCGGCGGAAATGATCTCTCCGCCGACTGCCTCTGCCAGTTTGATGGACAGCTCTGTCTTCCCCGCTGCCGTGGGCCCGGTCAATATGATCATCGGCTTCATAGGCTGTCAAATCCTTTCGGCAGAAGTTCTTTCAGCGGGAAACTCCGGAAGTCATCTCCGTCCTGACAGATCACCCGCAGATCCTTCGAAAATTCGTTCAGCACCTGCAGACAAATGCCGCACGGATAAACACATCCGTCTCCCTCTGCCGCAATGGCGATGGATTCAAACTCCCTGTATCCCGCAGCCACGGCTGTACTCACGGCATTGCGCTCCGCACAAATCGCCGCGCCGTAAGAGGCATTCTCCACATTACACCCGGTAAAGACGGTCCCGTCCTTACACAAAAGAGCCGCGCCAACCAAAAACCCGGAATAGGGCGCATAAGCAAACTCCCGGGCCCGTTTCGCCAGAGCCAGCAAATCTTTATCGTTCATAATCCCATCCTTTCCCTGCAAACCAACAATAGTGATAAAAAACTCATATTATTCTCTTGAATTTTTTCTCTATTTCATACTTGCTCATCTTGATCATCGTCGGCCGCCCATGGGGACATGTATACGGATTTTCACATTCCATCAGGAGGTCTAAAAGATTTCTCACCTCCGGAAGAGACATTCTCTGGTTTCCTTTCGCCGACATTTTGCATGCCATGGAAGCGATCTTATCCGTGATCATCTCCGGATCTTTTTTCACCCCATCCGCGGTGAGAGAGTCCAAAAGCTCCATAAACAGTTCTTTCTCTTTCAGGCCGTATAAATTTGCGGGCACCTGCCGGATACAGAACTCATTGCCTCCGAACGCCTCGATCGTAAATCCGAGTTCCTGAAAGATGTCTTTTGTCTCTTCGAGCACTTTTGCCTCTGCCATAGACAGCGTTACCACGTAGGGCGGCTCCACTCCCTGGCTGTAAATCTTTTTTTCTCTGAAGCTCTTCATGAGCTTTTCATAATTCACTTTCTCATGTGCCGCATGCTGGTCCATGATAAACAGCTGGTCTTCGTACTCGATCAGCCAGTAAGTCTTAAAAAGCTGTCCAATCACTTTCCGGTCCGGCTTTGCCTCCTCATCCAGAAGAGAGGTTTCATTGAGTGTCATCTGCTGTAAATCTTCTTTCCCGTCATCGTTTCTATAATTGACTCCGGCAAAAACAGACTTCTTTGCCTCTGGTTTCACAGCATATTTCTTCAGAGTCCCCTGTGGTCCGGCCGGAATTTCGGGAGCAGTATATTCTGCTGCTTTCTCCTCGTGAC
>NZ_FR889188.1:43671-72626 GCF_000432215.1 Anaerostipes sp. CAG:276 | reverse complement strand
AAGATAGGCGTGAGGTGATCTATGAAACGGATAAAATTAGAAGTGGCATATGACGGGACAAATTACTGCGGCTGGCAGATACAGCCAAAGGATACGACCATAGAAGGGGTTCTCAATGAGAAGCTTGGCAGTCTTCTGGGAGAAGAGATTACGGTGATCGGCGCCAGCCGCACCGACTCCGGGGTGCATGCCCTCGGGAATGTGGCAGTGTTTGACACGGAGACGGAGATTCCGGGTGAAAGGATCGCCAGGGCTCTGAACCAGAGGCTGCCGGATGATATTGTTATACAGTCTTCCAGTGAAGTAAAAGACGATTTCCATCCCAGATATCAGGATACGAGGAAAACTTACGAGTATACGATTTACAATGCAGAATTTGATAACCCGGTCACGGCAAGGCACCATCACTTCGTGTATGTGCCGCTGGATGTGGAGCGTATGCGTACAGCTGCCCGCTGCTTTTTAGGTGAGCATGACTTTTTAAGCTTTTCTACCACAGGGAGTCCTACAAAGACCACGGTGCGCACGATCTATGAGTGCGAAGTGAGGCAGAACGGCCGGTATATTACCATGAGAGTCACGGGAAACGGATTTTTATATAACATGGTGCGGATGATGGCAGGAACTCTGATCTCCATCGGAAGGGGCAGGAGGGATCCGGAGTGGGTCAGGGAACTTTTCCTGCATCCGAAGAGAGGAAAGGCAGGTCCAAATGCTCCGGCAAAAGGACTGACACTCATCAACATACATTACATGGGTGAAGAAAAGGAAGCGGATTAGATGAAGATTATGGGACTGCAAAAGTCAACACTCCTGGATTATCCGGGAAAAGTCGCCTGCACGGTATTTACCGGCGGGTGTAATTTTTTTTGCCCGTTCTGCCACAATGCTGAGCTGATCTCTCCGCGGAAGGAGGAGCCGGGGCTTTTAGAAAAAGATTTGCTGGCCTTTTTAAGGAAGCGGAGAGGAATCCTGGACGGAGTCTGTATTTCCGGAGGAGAACCGCTGCTTCACACCGGACTTTCAGGGCTTATCAGAGAGATGAAGGAACTCGGCTATCTGGTGAAGCTGGATACCAACGGAAGCTTTCCGGAAAGGCTCAAAAGGCTGGTCGGAGAGGGCCTTTTGGACTATGTGGCCATGGACATAAAAAATTCCAAAAAGAAATATGCTGCCACGGCGGGAGTGGAAGCATTTCAGATAGAACCGGTGGAGGAGAGCGTCAGATTCCTCATGGAAGGAAATGTACCGTTTGAGTTTCGTACCACGGTGGTGAGGGAACTTCACAGCGGGGAGGATATCGAAGAGATCGGAGAGTGGATTTCCGGAGATGAACCATATTTCCTTCAGAGTTTTGAACCCTCTGATCATGTACCGGATTTGAGACTCAGTGCCTATGGGAAGGAAGAAATGGAGACACTGGCGGATATTTTGAGAGAAAAAGTGCCGAATGTAGAATTAAGGGGATTATAACAATATATTGTGCCTGTATAGATAAAAACATACAATATGTTGACTTTGTTTTATATGGTGCTATAATTTTAAGTGTTGAACATATAGAAAGAATGGGGTGTGTGAGTCATGTATTATGTAATAAAGAGAGACGGAACCAAGGCAGAATTTGATATCCAGAAGATATCCACTGCCATCACAAGGGCATTTGAAGCCAAAGAAAAACAGTATCATCCGAGTGTGATCGATCTGCTGGCGCTTAAAGTCACATCAGATTTTGAGCCGAAAGTAAAAAATGATGTGATCGCGGTTGAAGACATTCAGGACAGCGTGGAGTCTGTGCTGATCCAGGCAGGCTATGCCGATGTGGCAAAAGGATATATTTTATACAGAAAACAGAGAGAAAAGATCCGGAATATGAAGTCTACAATTCTGGATTATAAAGAGCTGGTGGACAGTTATGTGAAAGCCAGTGACTGGAGGGTAAAAGAAAACTCTACCGTGACATATTCCGTCGGGGGACTGATTTTAAGCAACAGCGGGGCCATCACGGCGAATTATTGGCTTTCCGAGATCTATGATGATGAGATTGCCGATGCCCACAGGAATGCGGACATTCATATCCACGACCTTTCTATGCTGACCGGTTACTGCGCGGGCTGGTCTTTAAAGCAGCTGATCCAGGAGGGGCTGGGAGGCGTGCGAGGTAAGATTACCTCCGCACCGGCGAAGCATTTGTCCACACTGTGCAATCAGATGGTCAATTTCCTTGGCATCATGCAGAATGAGTGGGCCGGAGCCCAGGCATTCTCCTCTTTTGATACATATCTTGCACCGTTTGTAAAGGCAGACAATCTGTCCTACTATGAAGTGAAAAAATGTGTGCAGTCCTTTATTTTCGGTGTTAATATTCCGAGCCGATGGGGCACCCAGGCTCCTTTTTCTAATATTACTTTGGACTGGACCGTGCCGGATGATCTGGCGGAGCTCCCTGCGATCGTTGGCGGCAAAGAGATGGACTTCCGGTATAAAGACTGCAAAAAAGAGATGGACATGGTGAACAAGGCCTTTATCGAAGTCATGATCGAAGGGGATGCCGAAGGACGGGGCTTCCAGTATCCGATCCCTACCTATTCTATTACAAAAGACTTTGACTGGTCTGACACGGAAAATAACCGGCTTCTGTTTGAAATGACCGCCAAATACGGAACTCCGTATTTTTCTAATTATATTAACAGTGAAATGCAGCCGAGTGATGTGCGCAGTATGTGCTGTCGTCTGCGCCTGGATTTAAGAGAACTGCGTAAAAAAGCAGGGGGATTTTTCGGCAGCGGAGAGAGCACCGGATCTGTAGGAGTGGTTACGATCAATCTGCCTAAGATTGCTTACCTTTCTAAAGATGAAAAAGATTTCTATCACAGGCTGGATCATTTGATGGATGTGTCAGCACGATCCTTAAAGATAAAAAGAACGATCATCACGAAATTGTTCGATGAGGGACTGTATCCTTATACGAAACGTTATTTGGATTCTTTTAACAATCACTTTTCTACCATCGGGCTGATCGGAATGAATGAAGCGGGCCTCAATGCCGGCTGGATCAAGGCGGATCTGACCGAAGAAAAGGCACAGGAATTTGCTAAGGAAGTATTGAATCATATGAGAAACCGCCTGTCAGATTACCAGGAAGAATACGGTGACCTTTATAATCTTGAGGCGACTCCGGCCGAATCTACGACATACCGCTTGGCAAAGCATGACGTGGCAGAGTTCCCGGACATCATCACGGCTTCTGAGGATGGAGGAACACCATTCTACACAAACAGTTCTCATCTGCCTGTGGGATATACGGACGATGTTTTCGATGCGCTGGATATTCAGGATGAATTACAGACATTATATACATCAGGGACCGTTTTCCACACATTCCTCGGAGAGAAACTTCCGGATTGGAAAGCGGCCGCGGCTCTGGTGAAAAAGATCGCAGAAAATTACCGCCTTCCATATTATACGATTTCACCGACCTATTCTGTATGCAGCAATCACGGTTATATAAACGGGGAGGTTTATGAATGTCCGGACTGCGGGGAGAAGACAGAAGTGTACAGCAGGATTACGGGCTACTACCGGCCGGTCCAGAACTGGAACGATGGAAAACAGCAGGAATATAAAGAAAGGAAACTGTACGATCCCAAAAATTCTGTTCTGAAAGCATCCAAGACTCCGAAAAAAGACATAAGCTTTGCCTCAGAGGCGGAAAAGAAGATGGAAGAAGCCCAGAAAATGCTTCTGTTTACAACCAAAACTTGTCCGAACTGTAAGATGGCCGGAGAGGTCCTTAAAAGTTCCCGGATTCCATTTGAAATCGTGGATGCCGAGGAACATCAGGAATTGGTGCAGGAATACGGTATTATGCAGGCTCCGTCTCTGGTCGTACTGCGTGGGGACGAATTCGAGACGCACTGTAATGTTTCCAATATTAAGAAGTATGCAGAACAAAATCATTGCGGCTGATCACAGGGTATGTCCAATTTTGTTTCATAATTTTTGGAGAAAATTTATTGACACACCCCGGTCAGTGTTATATAATATGAAAATGTGACATAAAAGAAAATGCTTACCCCAATGCCCCGGAGGGAGTATTTTATATAGAAGACACATTGATTGAGAAATTTAGGAGGAAGAACCATGAAGAGCTTTATGGCAAGCCCATCAACAATTGAAAGAGAATGGTATGTAGTTGACGCCACAGGACATACATTAGGACGTTTAGCATCAGAGATCGCAAAAGTTTTAAGAGGAAAGAATAAGCCGACTTATACTCCTCACATCGACACAGGCGATAACGTGATCGTTGTGAATGCAGATAAAATCCAGGTAACTGGAAAGAAATTAGACCAGAAGATCTACTACAATCACTCTGATTATGTAGGCGGAATGAAAGAGACGACTTTAAAAGAAAAAATGGCGAAAAAGCCTGAAGATGTTATTTATCTTGCAGTAAAAGGTATGCTTCCAAAAGGTCCTTTGGGAAGAGCAATGATTAAGAAACTTCACGTATATGCAGGCGCAGAGCACAACAATCAGGCTCAGCAGCCAAAAGCATTAGAGATCAAGTATTAAGAAGGAGGACGATTAAGTGGCTACAGCAAAATATTACGGAACTGGTAGAAGAAAAAGCAGTATCGCTAGAGTATATTTAGTACCAGGAACAGGAAAAATCACAATCAATAAAAGAGATATCGACGAATATTTAGGATTAGAGACATTAAAAGTAGTCGTACGCCAGCCATTGGTTGCTACTGACACTCTCGGAAAATACGATGTTTTAGTTAATGTTATCGGCGGTGGTTTTACAGGACAGGCAGGAGCAATCCGCCACGGTATTTCCAGAGCTTTATTACAGGTTGACGGAGACTTCCGTCCGGTATTAAAGAAAGCAGGATACTTAACCAGAGATCCACGTATGAAGGAAAGAAAGAAACCGGGACTTCGTTCTGCACGTCGTGCACCACAGTTCTCAAAACGATAATAAAAAATTATATAAGAGAATTAATCAACCCCATGAAAACAGCAAGTTTTCGTGGGGTTTCTGTTTTGTTGAAAAATATAAAGTTTTACTAAAATATACAATTTTGAAATTGTAATAATTAAAATGATGTGATAAAATTTGGTTATGGAACAACCGTGTTACAGGGTGGTTTGACCTTCATTCTACATAGAATGGAGGTGGTGCCAATGAAGAACAAATTCAGTTTTATTGACTTGATGCAGTTCGGATTATTTTTGATTGCACTACTGACCTTCATATATTTGATTAGTCATTAGTTACGCATAGAAAAACCACCCTTGAAACTTTGGCAGGTGTCAGGGTGGAATTTTCTAATTCTTTCACAGGTCAATCCCCCTTGCGGGCGGTTGTTCCTTTTTCTACTTAAAATATACCACTAATTTGAAAGTTTGTAAAGAATTCATTGCTGATGAAGATGAAATACAGGATCACGATTGATCATATTAATCATGTTAGAAATATCTTCACAAGCCATCTGAAATTTCGACTTTTCAATCAGTATGTTTTTTCCTGTCATAATATAGGAGGGCATTAGCCGTATATTTTTATAGTATATTTCGCTGTGGCGCAGTTTGTATGTTGAAACAGCAGGAATCACATTTCTTTTCGTTGTTCTTTTAGCGATCATATTCACTGCTTTTTTTGCCACATCCCCCATAAGCACGACTACCTGGACGTTAGGAAATAAGGCGAGCTCCTTCTCAAGAAAAGGCAGGCTTTCTTCGATCATGCTTCTTTCAACGGAAGTGTGAGATTTTGGTTTCTTTACTGCATTTGTAATATAGATACCCAAATCCAGCAGCTCTTCTGCGGTATTCACTGTTATTCCTGCATTTTGGAAAAGACGGATAACAGCAGAAAGGTATTCTCCATCCTGTTTTCCATAGAAATCGTTCTCAGGATCATTGGGGACGACTTCATTAATAAGTACAGCTTTGATATTCTCCGGGATAACATCGACGTCATTGAAATAAAAATTACTGCCCGAAGCATCTATGCTTTGTAAACTTTTTTTTATATTCATGATTCTGCTCCTTTGTGATGGCTGAGGGCTTTTTCGCAGCGCTCTATGATTTCTTTTATTAAGCTTATCGGGTGTACAATTTCAACTTTTTCTCCGAAAGATAACAGCATTTCATACAGCCATTCGTTCCGGGGAAGTGATGCTTTTACAATAAACTGTTGATCGTTTTGTATGATCGCCTCTTCACTGAAAATATCTAAAACCCTATGCCCCATGTCCAATGGAAACCGAAGTTCTATTTCACATAATACTTCCATGTCCTCAGGCAGCGGCCAAATGTTTAAATTATCATGAGGAATTTCATCAAACATAACTTCTGTGAGCTTCAGACTCCTCATCCTTGAGACACGGAATAATCTGTAATCATTTCTTTTGCAGCAGAATCCAAACAAATACCACGATCTGTCTTTATATAATAATTTTATCGGACGGCACCGCCTTTCACTGACCTCTCCCCTGGAATTATAATAACAAAATACAATTTCCTGCCTTTTTAAAACAGAAATTTTCAGCAGAGAAAAGATTTCATGTTCTTTTTGAACGCAGGCTCCCCAGCGGGAAAAATCAATTTCAATCCAGTCTGTATTTGTCTTCTTAAAAAGAGCACCTAGTTTTTCTAATGTACCTTCATGATCGGAATATTGGGCAGCGGATAAGCTCTGAAGACCGATAAAGATATCCTGAATATCAGACTCAGACAGCAAAGCTTTGCTGATGATAAAATCATCATACAGTTTAATACCGCCGTCCCTTCCCGCGGCGGCATACACTGGAATACCTGCACTGCTCATTACATCAATATCGCGGTAAATGGTTCTCACAGATACTTCAAATTTTGAGGCCAGTTCAGGTGCAGTTGCCTGTCCTTTTTCCAACAGATAGTAAAGGATTTTGAATAAGCGGCTTTCATGCAATCGTTTCACCTCCTTGTCTCTCTATTATATCAGACAAACCCTGACAACGTGTGTCAGGATACAGAATAAACAAAATGGGGCGATAATTGTAAGTGTAAAATTATGATAAATTTTCCTTTTCAAATCCGTGAAAATATATTGACTATTTTTGATAAGATGTTATAATGAGGGCATAGATAGGATTGTAACTCTTCGAGGCATTACCTTTAGTGTATTAGGTGTGCTGAGAAGAGTTTTTTATTTTATAGGAAAGTTCTGCGGTCTTTCCTAATAAAATAAAAACGCTCTGCGGGTTGTACACAGATGCGCAGGGAAATCATTTGCCTTCGGCAAATCGTATATGGCACGCAAAGTTATCAAGCCCTCAAAGATTGAGGGTTGGGAGTTGAGGTGTGGGCTTGCCCACTTTGTTCTTTGTGGAAAGGGGAAATATGTTTAACTTTTTTAATAAGAATAAAAATTCAGATGGTGTTATGATGTCACCAGTCAATGGATTGTGTATAGATTTATCAGAAGTTCCGGATAAAGTGTTTTCAGAGAGAATGATAGGGGACGGTGTGGCATTCATTTATGAGGATGATATGATATGTTCTCCATGTAACGGGACAGTAGTTATGGTTGCGGATACCTCTCATGCAATTGGCATAAAAAGCGGAGAGATTGAAATAATTATACACATTGGATTAGATACTGTGGAGCTTAATGGGGAAGGCATTAAAGTATTCGTTAAGACGGATCAAAAGGTAAAAGTAGGAACACCATTAGTTAGAATTGACAGGAATTTTATGAAAGAGAAGTCAGTGAATTTAACTACGCCGATGATTATAACAAATACTGGGGATTTTAAATTAGAGTTTAAAAATACAGGGAAAGAAGTAGAGCGCAGTAAGTCAGAAGTGATAAAGTATACCAAGAGTGAATAGATAAACATTAAAATTATTTATTTTAAGAAGAAGGGGGGGATTTCTTTGTGAGGATTACTAAAAAAATTAATAACAACGTTGCATTAGGGGTAGATCCTAAGGGAAAAGAAGTAGTAATTTTCGGGAAAGGAATTGGATTCCACGAAATTCCTTATGAATTAAACGACTTGTCTTTGATTAGTAAAACTTTTTATGATATTGATCCAGGCTATTTGGAATTATTATCTGAAATTCCTGAAGATATTTTTAATGTTTCATCTAAAATTGTTGATTATGCAAGAAGTAAAGTCGGTTGTGAACTAAATCCAAGTCTGGCATTTATGCTAGCCGACCATATTAATTTTGGTGTTATAAGATTAAAGAAATCCATAGATATTACCAATCCATTAACCAATGATATAAAATATTTATATAAAACAGAAATGGAGATTGGATATAAAGCTCTGGATATGATAGAGGAGGATTTACAGATTCGCTTTCCGAAAGGGGAGGCAGCAAGCATTGCACTGCATATTATCAATGCAGAAGGAATGCAAAACGATATGAATAATACAATAAAAGTTACGAAGATTCTTAAAGAGATAACTAAAATCGTGGAAGAAAGCTTTGATTTTAAAATTGATCAGGATAGTATTGACTATTCCAGATTTGTGATTCACTTAAAGTATTTTGTACAGCGTGTGAAAGAACCAAAAGAGAAAGTTTCAGATTCTACAAAATTGCTTCTTAAATCTATAAAAGCTCAATTTCCGGATACGTATGGATGTTTTAAGAAAATAGACAGCTATTTAAAAAAAACATTAAAGTTGAAATACAGCGAAGAGGATCAATTATATTTATTGGTTCATATCAATAGGATTTTAAATAACTAAAGAACGCATGTCACGTATTACCCTAAAATTTATATATTTTTCCGCATTGGATTGTAACTCTGCCTTGAGGCATTACCAATGATAAATATTAGTATATTTATCATTTGCTGCCTTGAGGCTTTTTTATTTAATTGATGTCAATTATAAGGGGGGATAAAGATGTAAACAATAAAAATAATTTATGTATACAAGTTTCATTCAAAAATGGAGGTGAACATGATGTCAGCAAGTAAATTAAGTAAGAACATTATTTCTAATGTAGGTGGTGTGGAAAATATCAATTCATTAACGCACTGTGTAACAAGATTAAGGTTTGTTCTTAAAGAGAAAGAAAAAGTAGATAAAGATACCATTGATAACCTGGACGGAGTAACAAGTTCATTATATTCCGGGGGTCAGTATCAAGTTATTATTGGACAAGATGTGGCAGATGTATTTGAAGATATTATTAGTAATTATGAATTGAATGGTACTAAAAAAGGCGCTGCTGATACAAATCAGGGGGAAGATAAAAAGAGTATTTTGGGGCGTTTAGATCAATTGTTCAGCATATTAGCATCAATCTTTACGCCATTAATTCCTGCGATGCAGGGTATGGGATTTTTGAAAATAATTTTGGTCTTAGCAAAATTTATGGGTGCGTCACCGGAAAGCACTACTTATCAGTTGGTCAATACATTATCAGATTCTTTTTTCTATTTCCTTCCGTTTCTTGTGGCGTGGTCCGCAGCGGAAAGATTTAAGGCTAATAAGGCACTGGCTTTGATGTTAACCGGATTGCTGCTGCATCCAGGTTTTATGGAATTATTCAAGGCAAATGAACAGGTTTCATTTTTGGGGATTAATGTCCCGAATATAAATTATACCGGAAGTATACTGCCGCCAATTCTGACAATACTTTTGTTATCATATGTTCAAAAATTATTAAATAAATTACTGCCAAAACTTTTTAAGACAGTATTTTCATCTGTGATCGCTTTGATTATTACAATGCCGATTGCAATCTTAATTATTGGACCGATTGGGAATTGGGGCGGTGCTGTATTAGTAAATTTATTCAATAGTTTATATCAGTTTAGTCCATTGCTGTCTGGTGCAGTAATCGGAGGACTGTGGCAAGTAATCATAATTGTTGGTATGCACTGGCTGGTGCTGACATTGATTCAGTTCCCAAATATAGATAGTTTGGGAGTGGACAGAGTTACAGTTGCGTTTGCTCCTAGTATAATGTGTCAAATTGCAGCAGGACTTGCCGTTACATTAAAAGTTAAAAATAAAGCGGTTCGGCAGAATGCGTTATCTTTAACAGTAACAAGTTTACTCTCCGGCGGAGTAATTGAACCGGTAATGTATGGGGTAAATATAAAATATAGAAAGCCTTTCTACTTTGTATTAGTAGGAGGCGCAGTAGGCGGAGCTATTACAGGAGCATGTGGAGCAGGGATTACCGCTCCGGTTATGTTTGGTATATATACGTTGCCGGCTTTCTTTGGCAAAGGATTTACAGGGTTGATGATAGGAACATTAGTTGGTTGTTCCGTGACATTTTTATTAACCTATTTCTTCGGAGTTGACAAGGCAATCGAAGAAAAACAAAAGAAAGAATTAGAAGCTTACACAGCAGAAATTGTATAAGAAGGAGATAGATTTTATGGAAAAACAATATTTATATAACAAGATTAAAGGGACTTTAGTAGCTGCGGGAATGGGAGATGCAATGGGGGCGCCTTCAGAGGCTTGGAGCAGAGATGAAATTATTAAAAACTATGGGGGACCAATTACTGATTTTATGGATCCAAGTTTAAATCTTTATGTGAAAGATAACCTGATGGGAGAAGTTACAGATGATACATCTCAGATGTATGAAATGGCATTGGCAGTCATTAAATCTAAAGGAAATTTTACGGTAAATGATGCAGCAAATGCTTTGATAGAATGGTCGGAAAAATATCCGAAGTATTATCCAAGAAATGCAGGACCAACAACAAGGTATTTGATAGAAGACTTAAAATCAGGTAAAGATCCTGTTGAATTGGGGAAAACGGGCGGAACATATGACCGTGGTACTTCCAATGGTGCAGCGATGAGAATTGCTCCGGCAGGATTGCTGTTTCCTGGAAATTTGGAAAAAACCATAGAAGTTGCAATTACCATGACTAAGCCGTCCCATGGAACACAGCATGGATATTCGGGCGCATGTGCAATTGCATGTGGTATCTCAAATGCTTTAATGGAAGATTCTGATTTATATTCTATTGTGAAAGCTTGTCTTTACGGAGCGAAACGTGGAGAAGAAATTGGAAGGGAAGAAGCCAGAATTGCTCCGGGATTTGCAGTTTATGAAAAAGTTGTTAAAAGTATAGAAATTGCTTTAACCTCAGATCACATGGACGAAGCGATGGAAAGATTGGAAAGAAGCGTTGGAAATGACGGATCTATTCAAAGTTCTGCTGCATGTGCCATTGGTCTTTTCTTAGCAAGTTCCGGAGATGTATTGAAAACAATCATCGGCGGAGCAAATATTGGCGGAGATACCGATACGATTGCATGTATTGCGGGAATGTTAGCCGGCGCATATACAGGATTTGAAGGGATAGACAGTGATAAATTTGAAGTGTTTAAAAAGGCTAATACAGGATTTGATTTTGATAAAGTATCTGAAGAACTGACAGATTTAGCTCATAATAATTATTTGAATGCCAAGTAATTCTTTAAACTTCTTAGGATGTTGTTTTGATTCTTATAGCGGTCTCCTTTAGAACTGTCTGATATGATAGAGACTTAAAGGAGGCTGTTTTTTTATTTCCTGATCATGCTCAGACAAACCCTGACAACGCGTGTCAGGATAAAAATGGATGTTGACAATATGAAAAGCAGAGACTATAATAAACAAAAAATAAGAAATGAAATGAGGTGTCTTGGTGTTACGGGTTTCTGGAATGAGCATTGCAGAAAAATAAAATATTGATCAGGGACGACAGGTATGGATATGCCGGTCTGTCTTTTGTCAGCCTGCATATAAGCAGACTGATCTGATATTTTGCCTTACAAACCCGTTTCATACGCTTTATTATAGATGGAAAGAGATGTTGGAACATAGCTGTAATGCTGTGTTTTTTATTTCATAGGAAAGATCTACGACCTTCCCCATGAAATAAAAATGCTCCGCAGGCTGTACACAGATGCGTAAGGAAATTATTTGACTACGTCAAATCGCATCTGGCACGTAAAGTTGTCAAGCCCCTCAAAGATTGAGTGGGTGGGGAGCTTTAGTGGGCTTGCCCACTTTGTTATTCTTTAAATTTAGACTTCTTTCGTAAAAAGATCACAGGGAATGTGCCGGTTTCGGGGCAATGTATCTGTGATCTTTATTTTATTTCAGGAAATTAAACTATGATAAATAGGCATCATTCTGCCTTGACTGAGAAAGGAATCTATCATGAAAAATAAATCGTTGACAACATTGGGATATCATCAGATATTAGAGCAGCTCAAAGACTATGCATTTTCTGCGGGGGCAAAGGAACGGATCGGCCGGATGCTGCCTTTATTGTCTGAACTGAAGCTGAGGAAACATATAAATGACACATCCCAGGCAAGAGGAATGGTGGAGACATATGGAACACCACCTCTCCCGGCCATGGATCATATGGAAGAATATATAAAAAAAGCAGCTGCGGGGGCACTGCTGCTGCCGGAGGAACTGGAAGAATTGTGTATGTTTTTAAATTCTGTCGCACGGCTGAAGATCTACCTTAAGAAAGGGGAGGCTGAACAAATCAGCCTGGCTTTTTATAACCAGAATTTAGAATCCCTGGATGACCTGAAAGAGGAGATCAGGCAGTGTATCAGAAATGGAAGGGTAGATGACTATGCGTCACCATACCTGAAAGACATCCGAAAGCAGATGCTTCTGCTCAGTGAGAAAATTGGAGAGAAAGCTGAAAAAGCACTGAGAGCAAATAAAACGTATTTGAGCGATGCATTTGTAGTGAAAAGAAACGGAAGGTATTGTATTCCTGTCCGTAAAAAATGCAGAAATATGGTTTTGGGAAGCGCAGTTGACCAGTCTTCCACCGGTGCCACTATCTTTGTGGAGCCTGCTTCAGTTGCAGGGCTCAGAGAGGAACTGGAACTTTATCAGATTGAGGAGGATTCGGAAGAAAGAAGAATCCTTTACAGCCTGACGAGCCTGGCAGCACAGAATGAGGAAGCTTTGAAAGAAGATATTCGTGTGATCGAAAAGCTTGACTTTATATTTGCCAAGGGACGCCTGAGCCTTGAAATGAATGCAGTGGAACCTGAGATTAATACAGAGCATTACATCAGGCTTAAGAAAGCCAGGCATCCAATGCTGTCAGGGGAAACCTGTGTGCCGTTAGACTTTGAAATAGGCAGAGAAAACCGCGGAGTCATCATAACAGGACCGAATACAGGAGGAAAAACGGTAGCAATTAAGACGGTCGCCTTAATGAGCGCGATGGCATGCTCCGGGCTTCATGTTCCCTGTGAATGTGCAGAACTCTGTATGCAGAATGAGATCCTTTGTGATATTGGAGACGGACAGAATATTTCTGATAACCTGTCTACCTTTTCAGCACACATCAAGAATGTTCTGGAAATATTAAAAAGAAGTCAGAAAGACAGTCTTGTCATATTAGATGAACTGGGTTCCGGGACCGATCCGGCGGAAGGAATGGGAATCGCAGTGGCGATCCTCGAAGAGTTGAGAAACAGCGGAGCATTATTTCTGGTGACCACCCATTATCCCGAGGTAAAAGAATACGCAGACCGGTATCCGGAAGTGGTGAATGCAAGGATGGAGTTTGACAGGGAAACTTTGAAGCCTTTGTACCGGCTGAAGGTAGGCGAGGCGGGAGAAAGCTGTGCCCTTTACATTGCAAAGCGGCTTGGTTTCCCGGGGGCAATGCTCAGTGCCGCAGCCAGAGAGGCGTACGGAGAGAAAAGTGAGGCTGTCATAGACAGTTTGCAGCTGACGGATACACAGGAGAAGCTGCGGCGTGAAAAAGCCCCGTCCATTCAAAAGACAGAGAAGAAAAAGGAAACTAAAATAAGAAGATTTGTTACCGGGGACAGTGTGACAGTTCTGCCGGAAGGGGAGATTGGGATCATAGTGAAGCCTGCCGATGAAAATGGTCAGGTACTGGTACAGATTAAGAGAGAAAAGAAGCTCTTCAGCCATAAACGTCTGAAACTGAAAGTAGCAGCATCAGAACTTTATCCGGAAGACTATGATTTTTCCGTTATTTTTGATACAGTAGAAAACAGAAAAGCAAGACATAAAATGGGAAAAGGTTTCCGGGAGGACCTGGTTATAAAGACAGAGGAATAGAGAAAAAACAGGAGGAATTGAGAATGACAGAGAAGGAAAAAGCGGCTTTGGGAATGCTTTATAATGCGAATTATGATACGGATTTAAAGGAAGAGCGGCTTGACTGCCAGGAGCTGTGTGCAGAATATAACCGGCTGATGCCGAAGGAATTGGAAAAAAGGACAGAACTCATGAAGAGGATTCTGGGAAAAACAGAGGGAGAATTTATGGTGGAGCAGCCGTTTTTTTGTGACTACGGCTATAACATTGAAGTTGGTGAGAGGTGTTTTCTGAACTATCATTGTACTATTTTGGACGGAGCCAAAGTTACATTTGGACACGATGTCTTCGTAGCGCCTAATTGTTCTTTTTATACAGCGGGACATCCGTTTGATATAGAACAGAGAAACGAAGGGCTTGAATATGCCTATCCGATCCATATAGGAAACAATGTCTGGATCGGAGGTAATGTGACCGTGCTTCCCGGCGTGACCATCGGTGACGGCACAGTTGTTGCGGCCGGAAGTGTTGTGACGAAGGACCTGCCCGCCGGGGTGCTGGCGGCAGGAAATCCATGCAGAATCATTCGGAATCTGTCTGAATAACAGAAAGCAGAAGCGGCAGAAAATTAAGGCTGCATTGCACATTTTTAAGTACAATGCTATACTCTAATTAAAACGAGGGAAAGAAGTGTGATGCAAATGACAGGCCTTATATTACAGCTTGAATACAGTGCAAGGATCCTTCTGGCAGCAGTCTGCGGAGCCTGTATTGGCTATGAGCGGACGAACAGACTCAAAACCGCGGGCATCAGGACTCATGTGATCGTATCATTGGCCGCCGCGCTGATGATGATTATCTCCAAGTATGGATTCAGTGATATTCTCGCCGTCCACAACGTTGGACTGGACCCGTCAAGGATTGCGGCAGGTGTCGTAACCGCCATCGGTTTTCTGGGTGCAGGTATTATCTTTGTACATAACCAGAGTGTCAGCGGACTGACGACCGCGGCGGGCATCTGGGCCACTGTGGGAGTCGGCATGTCCGTAGGCGGCGGGCAGTATCTGATCGGGATTTTCAGTACGATTCTTCTGATCATTGTGCAGTGGGTCCTGCACCGTGACTTTAAGTGGATCAAAACGCCCACGGTGGAAGTGATTACCCTGAAACTGCCCAATGGCCCTGACGCTGTAAAGATGATTCAGGAAACGATCAGGGAGGAGTCCATAGAAATTTTAAACATCTCAGTCCAGAAGATAGGAAATGAGAGCATCAAGGTCAGACTGGACGTGAAGCTGCCGGACAGCTTTGATATGTACGATGCGATTCAGCGGCTGCTTGAGAATGAGAATATTGAATCCATTGATATTTAAGATTGAAAGAAAATTATAAGAATCTTGAAGCTTTTTTTTCTGTTTTTTATGATACCCTGATAGAAAGAAAAGGGGGTAGTTTTATGGGTAATCATAGGAACAGAAAGCTTCGGGATGGAATATTTAACGGAGTCTTTATTTTTTATCTGGCATTTCTGCTGGAAAATATTCTGTTTAAGTATGTACAGCCATGGCAGCTGTTTCAGCATGGAAGATACTTTTCAAGATCTTTAAATTTAGTTCCGTTTCGGCAGATTATGAGTTCTTCAGGAATCGGCGACCTGAATATTTATGGGAATATCATTTTATTTCTTCCGCTGGGAATTTATCTGATGTTCTTTATGAAAAGAAGAAAAGCGGTTAAAAGCCTGCTGGCAGTCTTTGGCATCAGCTTGTTCTTTGAAGCCTTTCAATATGCAGCAGCCATTGGAGCCACAGATATTGACGATATTATTTTAAACTGTGCCGGAGGACTTTTTGGAGTTATGTGTTATAAAGTTCTGCTGTTTGTCTGCATGGGAAAGGAAGAGAAGGCAAAGACGGCTGTTGCCGGAACTGCAGCCGTGGTCGGAATGATCACTGCAGTTCTTATAGGCCTGCTCATTGCCTTTAATTAAGGCTTTACAAGATATAAAAGGTATTTTATACTTTAACTAAGAAAAAGAAATGAGGTGTGGAAGGATGATGATGATTTCTTGCTAAAATTTAATCGGCATAAGAGGAGAAGGAGGTTTCCTTCTGGTTTTATGCGCTCTGCAAGAAAGATCATCCGAACTGCTTCTATATAGATTGATATTAGTGTACGCTTGGCGTGCGTGATATTTTTGTATGCGAACTTGCGGGGAAAGTCTTTCCTGCAGGTTTTTTGTTTTATTAAATAACTTATCACGGTCAGGAGGTACCTTTATGTCTAGGATTCAAATTTCAGATTTAACGTTTTCCTATGATACCAGTTTCGATTATATTTTTGAGCATGTCTCATTTCAAATTGATACAGACTGGAAGCTTGGATTTACGGGGAGAAACGGAAGGGGGAAAACTACATTTTTAAAATTATTGATGGGGGAGTACGAGTATAGGGGCTCTATTGCGGCGAGTGTATCATTTGATTATTTTCCGTATCCGGTAAAGGACCCGGCGATGCTTACGGCGGACGTTCTGGAGTCTGTAGACCCGCAATATGAACTTTGGAAGGTTATGAAAGAACTGTCACAGCTGGACGTGCCGGATGAAGTCCTGTACCGCCCGTTTCAAACGTTATCAAACGGAGAGCAGACGAAAGTGCTGCTGGCTGTTTTGTTTGGAAAAGAAAATAATTTTCTTCTGATTGATGAGCCTACCAATCACCTTGACGCCGAGGCCAGAAAAAAAGTGGGAATGTATTTAAATTCCAAGAAAGGATTTATTCTTGTATCCCATGACCGGGCATTTCTGGATGAGTGTACGGATCACATTTTATCTGTGAACAGAACGGATATCGAGGTCCAGAAGGGGAATTTTTCTTCCTGGTATGAAAATAAGATCCTCAGGGATCAGTATGAGTTTTCAGAAAATGAGAAGTTAAAAAAGGAAATTGGACGGCTTTCAAAATCTCAGAGAAGATCTGAGAGATGGTCAGATCAGGTAGAAAAGACAAAAAGGGGCACCAGAGACTCCGGGCTCCGCCCAGACAGGGGATTCATCGGCCATAAGGCGGCAAAAATGATGAAGCGGTCAAAGGCGGCAGAGACAAGAAAGGAAGAGGCAGTTAGAGAGAAATCAAAACTGTTAAAAAATATTGAGACTGCGGAATCCTTAAAAATCTCTCCTCTGGAACACCATGCGAAGAGGCTGGCAGTATTGGAGGATGTATCAATTTCCTATGGAAGCAAAATTGTAACCGAAAATCTGTCCTTTCATATTGAAAAGGGGGACAGGATTGCCCTGGTTGGGAAAAATGGCTGCGGAAAATCCAGTGTGCTGAAACTTTTGCTTGGAAAGCCGGTGGATCACGTAGGTTCTCTCTACAAAGCCAATGGTTTGAAAATTTCTTATGTACCCCAGAACACAGATGGTTTGAAAGGGGATCTCAGAGAGTATGCATACAACTGCGGTATTGATGAGAGTCTGTTTAAAGCAATTTTGAGGAAACTGGATTTTTCCAGATTACAATTTGAAAAAAAGATAGAAGAATTCAGCGAGGGCCAGAAAAAGAAGGTGCTGATCGCAGGGAGCCTCTGTGAACAGGCCCATCTGTATTTGTGGGATGAACCTTTGAACTATATTGATGTATTTTCAAGAATGCAGATCGAAGATTTGCTGAAAAACAGTCGGATAACGCTTTTATTTGTGGAGCATGACCGATCTTTCTGTGAAAAAATTAAAACAAAAGAAGTTTTGATGCAATAAAACAGTTCCTTTCCCCGTTACTATATTGAAACGGAAAGAAACAGAGAAAGGAGATACGGTATGAAAAAAGCATTTGTAACAAAGGTTTTTCTTATCATTGCAGTATTAAGCGGCATGGCTGTCGGAGCATTTCAAATTTCGGGAGTCAGGGCAGATGAAGCGGCAAAAGCCAGGATGAAGGAATTAAAAGAGAAAACTCTGGAAGAAAAAACAGAGGCCGATGCAGCGACTGCCGCAGTAAAACAGGAAGCAGCGGAGAATATAGCAAAAGCCACAGAAGCTGCAGTAACTGCTGCACCGCAAACTACGGAACAGGGGCAGGACAATGCACAAACTTCCGGAGACAACAGGAGGAATGAAAAGAATCAAAGAGACAGGGATCGCTGGGATGACGATAATGACTGGGATGAGCAGGATGATGACGACGATGACAATGATTGGGACGACCAGGATGACGACGATGATGATGACTGGGACGATCAGGATGATGACGACGATGACAATGACTGGGACGATCAGGATTATGATGACGACGATGATTATGATGACGAAGATGAAGATTGATTAAAAAATGGAGGGTATGAAGATGAGAAGAAGATTATCTGTTATATTAGCGGGAATCATGTTGATGGGAAGTGCTGCTTTTGCGCCGGTTAAGGCGGACAATGATCCGGAACCAACCCAGATCACAAGACTTTCCAGCACATCAAGAAAAGTGAGAATCGGAAAAAAATTTGAGATTAAGGCATATACAGAACTGAGAGAATTTGACGAGGACTGTCTTGTGTGGTCTGTGAGCAATGCCAAAGTTGTTAAGTTTGAAGACAGAGACCGGACAGGCGATGATATGGACTTTATTGCCAGAAAAACCGGAACAGCCAATATTTCCTGCCGGATCAGGGGCACTGACGTGAAAAAAACCTGTAAGGTAAAAGTTATCAAGGGCAAGGTAAAAGCACGGATTGCAGTAGATGACAGGACTATGGATGTAGAAAAAGGCGACTGGGAGGACATTGAGGCAAGGCTCGTGGGAGGAAACTACAAAAACAGAAAACTTACGTACAAAGTTTCTAATAAAAAAATTATCCGCGTGAGACGGGGAAAGGTATATGGAAGGCGTTTAGGCGGAGCTAAAATTACAATCCGGGCCAATGCTGATAAGAAGATTAAAAAGGTCGTTTATGTACGGGTTGAAAGAGATGATTAAAAAGTTTTAAGAACAGATGCTTTATCCATATATTTCATGATACAATAAGTATGAAATATCACGGGATAGGATAAAGGGAAGAGTATGATCATTGTTTGGAGCTTTGAGCCGGATTACAAGAAAAAGAAATTAAAAATAGACGAGCGTCTGTTTCGGCGCATTGGACAGGACGACATGGCCGCCTTTGAAGAACTTTATGTTTTGACGGAGAAGACCATTTATGCCTATGCACTGTCTATTGTGCGCCATCACGAAGACGCTATGGATGTTGTGAGCGAAACCTTTTTAAAGATTAGGAGTGCAGCGCATTTATACAAACCGATGGGGAAGCCTCTCGCATGGATGTTTACCATTGCAAGAAATTTTGCCATGAACCGTTTAAGGGAACAGGGGAAATATTGCGGTCAGGAGATTACGGAAACAGATTTTAAGGAGGAATTTTCCTTTGTAGATCATGTGGAAGACCGGATGGTTTTGGAAGTTGTATTAAAGAAGCTGACAGAAGAGGAGAGAAGGATCGTCATGCTCCACGCCGTATCCGGCCTGAAGCACAGGGAAATTGCAAAAGCACTGGACATTCCGCTGTCAACAGTTCTGTCAAAGTATAAGAGAACATTGAAAAAGCTGGAAGCATACTTGATGGAAATGGAGGTGTTAGACAGATGAATAAAATAGAAGAAAGACTGTCCAGGGCTATTGAGAGTGCGCCTTCCCTTTCCGTGGAAGGTCTGAAAAAAGCAGAGATTCAAAAAATGGAGGAGCACGATTATATTACCAGACAGCAGGAAACAAAGCTGACACCTATGAGGAAAAGGTTTGCTCTGGCTGCCGCAGGCATGTGCATGTGTTTTTTGCTCATGCTGAATCTGCCGATACATCAAAGGGCTTCTGCTATCATTGATGTTGACATTAATCCGAGTATCGAACTTGCATTAAATAAAAAAAATGAGGTCATCCGTATGGAGGCCATCAACCATGACGGTGAAAATATTCTTAAGAATCTGGATTATAAGAATCAGGATGTGGAGGAAGTTGTATTCCGCATGCTGGATGAGATGATCCGCCAGGGTTATCTTACAAAAGATAAACTGGACAATAATATACTGTTATCTGTGGAACATTCCGAGAGAGACCAGGCTGAGGAACTTACGATCAGACTGAACAGCGCAGTCACCAAATATTTAAGTGAGCGCCGCATCCCTGTGAAGATTACGGACCAGCATATGTTGGAGGACAAAAAAGAGCGTAAAGTCGCAGAAAAGTACGGTATTTCTTTAGGTAAACTGACATTGATCCGCAAGATCATGAAAGAACATGAGCATTTGAAGATTGAAGATCTCTCAAAACTGTCTTTGAGTGAACTCGTTGATCTTCTGAATGAGAGCCGTGAGAAGCCTGGCAAAAAGAAGCCGGATTCCAAACAAACTCAAACGGAAGCTTCTGTGAGCACCAGTCAAAGGACAATGACTGAGAGTACAGAGAGAACGGCTCAGAAGAAAAAGAAACCAGTGTCCACAACCCGGAGAAAGAAGAAAGCGACAACAGAAAAAAGGATCAGAGACGAAAAAGACGATGATGATGAGAATGACAATGAAGACGATGACAGTGATGATGAAAATGACAATGAAGACGACGATGATTAACTGTTGACGTCTTCCAAGATGCAGAATGAAGCCTCCTTCAAATGGAAATAATAATTCCAAAAGAGAAGGAGGCTTTTATGATTCATTGGATAGACAAAAAATTTAAATTAAAAGAGCATCATACAGATATCAAAACAGAATTCCTGGCTGGTATTACTGTGTTCATTACAATGGTCTATGCTCTGGCTACGGTGCCTAACATGCTGGAAGCCACAGGGGTGGATAAGCATGTGCTGATGACGGTTATGGTGCTGCTCATCGCCGCTGCGACACTTGCTATGGCGTTTTACACGAACCGTCCCTTTGCCCTGGCGCCGGGACTCAGCAGTGCAGGAATTGTGGCCGCTATGATAAGCGCGGATAATGTACCGGTAAAGATTGCAGGCGGCATCGTCTTCTGGAGCGGCCTGCTGTTTCTCGCCATTACATTTCTGGGTCTCAGGGAGGCGATCGTAAGAGCTATCCCCGCCAGCTTAAAATATGCAGTCAGCGCTGGGATCGGTATTTTTATTGTTCTGATCGGAGCGAGAGGAGCAGGTATCATTACGGCAGATGAGGCAAAAAACAGCCTTGTATTCGGCAGTCTTGGATCGCCGGAGGTAATCGCGGCAGTCTTTGGATTTGTCATTCTCTTAATCTTAAGGGCAAAGCGTGTGCCGGGAGATATGATTTTATCTATTCTGGCAGCCACCATAGCCGGAATACCGCTGGGAGTCACGAAGCTGCCCGAACAGATTATTTCCATGCCGGCTCCTGTCGGGGAACAGCTGTTTCAGATTGATATCTTTGGAGCGCTTCAGGTATTGTATCTTCCGTTCCTTTTGGCCCTGTTTGTTCCGGATTTCTTTGCTACCGTAGGGACAATTCTTGGGGTCGGTGCCCGTGCCGGATATTTGGATGAAAACGGAAATTTTGACAGCATTGATCAGTGTTTTCAGGTAGATGCGGCTGCAACGAGTCTGGGAGCACTTTTTGGAATGCCTGGCATGACTACTTATCTGGAATCCTCTGCGGGTATAGAGGCCGGAGGAAAGACGGGACTGACCGTGGTGTTTACGAGTATATGCTTTCTTCTGGCTCTGTTTTTTGCCCCTGTGGCCCTTATCATACCTTCCGCAGCTACGGCTCCGGTGCTGGTCTATATCGGTATCAGCATGCTGGAGGCTATGCGCCATATCAATTATGACGACATAACAGAGAGTATGCCTGCCTTCATGTGTGTAGTTTTCACTGTACTGGCAGGAAATATCGCAAACGGTATCTGCACCGCCATTCTGACGTATCTGGTTATGAAAACGGCGGAAGGAAAAACAAAAGAGATACATCCGTTCATGTATCTCTTAGGTGCGGTCAGTGTGCTTTATTTTTATACCCTGTTTTGACAAAGAATATTTTCAGCGTTTTTTGCGGAACTCTGTATAAGAGTATACAAACGGTGTGACGACCATGACCGCAAGGATTGTCAGAAAGACAGGTACCTGAAACGATTCGGGTGCAAGAGCGGTAAGCGCGACTATCAAGCCTCCCAGGACCCATATTTTTCCGGCGAGCCGGTGTGTCCGAAACCAGTTTTGTTCATCGGCCAGGGTCCATGGAGTTCGAATACCGATAAAATAATTATGTTTTGTTTTAGGCAGCAGATTGCCGATAAAAATAAATAAACTTCCTATTCCCAGGCAGAAGATCAGGTTAACATTAAAATCCATCCTGAAAGCGGCCGCAATGGTCATGATCTGGACAGCGAAGAAAACCAGGCCGATGACAAAGGTGTAGCGGTGATATTCTCTCTGAAATTTATCATAATTATCAGAGTTTGGATCTGTGCGCCGCATAAACTGAAAAAGTATGGTAATTAAAAAAATGATGCCAGGAAATATAAACACCGTAAGTTTCGGGGCAAAACGGTCAACCGTCCCGTGAACATTCCAATGGGCCGGGATCTGTTCCGGAAGGGAAGAAAAAACTGTAAGAGACAGCAGCAGGGAGACAACTGTCAGTAAAATGCTTGATTTAGATTGTTTCATTTATTTGTCCTCCTTAAAGCTTTGAAACCAGTGAATCACTTCTTCAAATACAGAGAGATTCAATTCATAATAAATATATTTTCCTTGTTTCTTGTCGGTTATGAGATTTGCCTGTTTTAAAATGTTCAGGTGGTGGGAAATCGATGCGCCTGTCATATCGAAATGACTGCATATTTCTCCTGCCGGCATGGAACCGTCTTTCAGCAAGTCTAAAATTTCACGTCTGGTGGAATCTGATAATGCTTTGAATGTTTCCTGAAAACCCACAGCTCCTCCTTTCTGATACATTTAGAAGTTTATCTAAATGTATTGTACCATTCTGCTCATACAAAAGCAAGAACATTTAGAAGAATATCTAAATGAAGTGTGAAAGTTAGAAAATCTTACCTTCCGGAGACAGCAAGCCGCAGAACTGGTGAAAATGTCATGCAATATCATCCAAGATTTTCTCAACACATTTATGTTACACTTAGTATTATGAAAGAAATAAGAGAAATATTTTATGACGAACAATTAAAGATTGAAGCCTATGGTTTTTACGGACTCAAACAAAAATTTCCAAACCATTTCCATGATCATTACGTGATCGGATGCATCGAGAGCGGTATGCGGAAAGTGACCTGCCGGGGAGAGGAATTTCTTATTGAACCAGGGGACCTGCTGTTTTTTAATTACAGGGAGAACCATGCATGCGAGCAGGTGGGGGATTATCCTCTGAACTGCAGATTTATTAATATCAAGAGAGAAAGGATGAAAGAAATCGCAGAAGAGATCACGGGAAGGAATGAATATCCTGAGTTTGTAAAACCGATGATTCGGAAGTGTTCAAAAGCTGAGCTTCTCAGGGAAGTGTACCGAATGGTGGCAGAGAGGAGCCAGGAATTTGAAAAGGAGGAGTTATTTTATCTTCTCATGGAGCAGCTGCTCTCTGAGTATGCGGTATTTGAACAGAAGAAAGTACAGGTGCCTGACACAGAACGGCTCAATGCTGTATGCAGTTATATGAAGGAGCATTACAGTGAGAACGTTTCACTGGAACAGCTCTGTAAGATTGCAGGCGTCAGCAGATACAGCCTGATCCGGTATTTTACAAAGTACAAGAAGATTACACCGTACCAATACCTGGAATCCATCAGGGTAAACCGGGCCAAATTATATTTGGAGCAGGGAACCGAGCCGGCGGAGGCGGCGGCAATGACCGGATTCTCAGATCAGAGCCATTTTACAAACTTTTTTAAGCGGCTGTTCGGCCTGACACCGGCTCAGTATCAGAGAATCTTTACAGATAAGAAAGGTTATTAATTATGGAAGACAAAAAATACATACAGGGTCATTTCTTTGCACTGGCTACTATTTTTTTATGGGGAACAACGTTTATTTCCACGAAGATTCTGCTCAGGCAGTTTCAGCCGATTGAGATTTTATTTTTCCGGTTCCTTCTGGGCTTCTTGGTGCTGATTCTTATTTATCCAAAGAGGCTGAAGACAGAAGGCTGGAGGGAAGAGAAATATTTTATGGCCGCCGGTCTGTGCGGTATCACACTGTACTATTTATTTGAAAATATTGCACTCACATACACTATGGCTTCTAATGTGGGAGTTATTATTTCTATATCGCCGTTTTTTACGGCACTTCTGGCAAGGGTGGTGACGGGAGAAAAGTCTCTTGGAAGACGGTTTTTTCTTGGATTTCTTTTGGCCATGTGCGGTATCTGCTTGATTTCTTTCGGCGGTACTGCGCTGCATCTGAGCCCAAAAGGGGATTTTCTGGCAGTGCTTGCTGCCTTCGTATGGGCCGCTTATTCCATGCTGACAAAAAAAATCGGAAGCTTCGGACACAATATCATACAGTCCACAAGGCGCTGTTTTGCATGGGGACTTTTGTTCATGGCTCCGGTGCTGCTGTTTACGGATATTTCATTGGGGAGACAGAGATTTGCTGATCCTTTAAATCTTGGGAATCTTCTGTTCCTTGGGATAGGCGCCTCAGCCATCTGCTTCGTTACCTGGAATACGGCAGTGAAAAGGCTGGGTGCGGTAAAAACTACTGTTTATATCTATATGGTTCCGGTGGTGACGATCATTACGTCGGTCCTGATCCTTGGTGAAAAACTGACTGTCAGGGCAGCATGCGGTGCTTTTTTGACGATCGCGGGCCTGTTTTTATCGGTGGAAAAAAAGAAAAAGAGTGAAAAGTGTGACTTACTCACAGAAGTATTATAGGAAAGCGGTATAATGGACTCAGAAAGTAAATGATGATTTAGAAAAGGAGTGACCATTATGTCAGTTTTAAAAATAACAGGAGCAAATTTTGTCGAGGAAGTATTAAATGCAAAGGAGCCGGTTCTGATCGACTTTTGGGCAGCATGGTGCGGGCCGTGCAGGATGATGTCGCCGGTTGTGGATGAGATTGCGGAGGAACTTCACGGAGTGAAGATCGGAAAGATCAATGTGGATGAGGAACAGGAATTAGCAGTAAAATTCCGTGTCATGTCCATTCCAACTCTATTGATCTTCAAGAATGGAAAAGTTGAAAAGAGTTTTGTGGGAGCAAGGGATAAAAAAGAAATCGTGGATGCCCTTAAAATGCAGGTGACAGAATAAGATGCCGAGGGAATGTGTTATAATAAGAAGGAAAGACAGTAAAGTAAAAGAAAGGAGTTTTCCTTATGAAAATTTATGATTTGATCATCATCGGCGCAGGACCTGCAGGAATGTCCGCAGCCATTTACGCCAAGAGAGCTATGCTTGAAGTCTTGGTTTTAGAAAAAGAAGCAATGTCAGGAGGCCAGATCGTGCAGACCTATGAAGTCGATAACTATCCGGGGCTTCCAAAGATGACGGGTATGGATCTGGGAGATCAGTTCTTCAACCATGCTTCTGACCTGGGAGCAGAAGTCAAGACAGGAGAAGTCTCAGAGATCAGGCATGACCAGCCGATAAAAGAGATCGTTTTAAAAAATGGTGAGGTGCTGAAGACCAAAACAGTTATGCTTGCTACAGGGGCTACTCACAGAAAGCTGGGTGTCCCTGGAGAGGAAGAACTGACAGGTCTGGGAGTTTCTTACTGTGCAACCTGTGACGGAGCGTTTTTCAGAAACAAAACTGTGGCAGTCGTAGGGGGCGGTGATGTCGCTCTGGAAGATGCACTGTTCCTGAGCAGAATATGTGAGAAAGTATATCTGATTCACAGGCGAGATGAATTCAGAGGGGCAAAGATTCTCCGGGATCAAGTGACGAAAAACGACAAAATACAAGTAATATGGAATACGGTAGTGACGAAAATTGACGGGAATGAGAGGGTTGAATCTATTTCCATCAAAGATGTGCATAACGATGTGGATAAGTCGCTGAAAGTCGATGGAATATTCATCGCAGTAGGCACGGCTCCGCAGAGTACGCTGTTAAAAGATGAGCTTGAAATGGACGAAAGAGGCTATATTGCAGCCGGTGAAGACGGAGTGACAAACATTCCAGGAATTTTTGTAGGTGGGGACCAGAGGACCAAAAATCTGCGCCAAGTGGTGACTGCTGCCGCAGATGGGGCAAATTGTGTGGTGTCAGTGGAGAGTTACCTTCAAAAGTTAGAATTGCCAGACAATTAACGAAACATGCAAAAAACTTAAAAATCAAGTGGAAAAGTCTGTTTTGTCATATTTGTATAAGAGTCGTATTTTCAAGTATCAAATCGAAAAATACAGAAAAAAAACATCACATTTTATCCACAGTGCAAAATCACAGTTCTTCGCGATAATACAGTTATACACAAAGTTATCCACATTATCCACAGCCGATTAAGGTCGAATTGTGGAAATGAAATTCGACAAAATGAAACACTTGTTTTGTGTAGATTTTATAAAAAGATTTGTTTTCAATGGAAAAGCTATATGATATAATAATTAGTATCAAATAGTAAAGGAGTTGGAAGCCATGAATTTCATTATTAGCGGTAAGAACATCGAAGTAACAGAAGGAATCAGGGCAGCAATAGAAGAGAAATTAGGCAGGCTTGACAAGTACCTGACTGATGACATTGACATCATCGTTACTTTGAGCGTTCAAAAAGAGAGACAAAAGATTGAAGTAACAATTCCTATGAAGGGGCACATTATACGTGCAGAACAAGACAGTGCGGATATGTATGTATCCATTGATTTGGTCATTGATATTCTCGAACGTCAGATCAGAAGATATAAAACCCGTTTGATGAGTAAAAAATATGAAGGTGCAGGACTGAAACAGGAATTCATCGACAAGGACGAGGATGTGGATGAAGATGAGATCCGCATCATCAGAAGCAAGAAGTTTGCGATCAAGCCGATGGATGTGGAAGAGGCTTGTATCCAGATGGATCTTCTGGGGCACAATTTCTTCGTATTCCGTAACGCCGATACTTTTGAAGTAAACGTAGTATATAAAAGAAAGGGCAATACATACGGACTGATTGAACCGGAATTTTAGGAATAATGATTTTTTTAGGAGGCTTCGGCCTCCTTTTTGTTTACGGTAAAAAACGTGTTATTTGCGTTGGATTTTGGGAGATGGAAAGGGGGACAGGTATGATATTTGCTGCAAGTACCTTTTTCTTGCCTACATTTTATAGAAGTGTTACAATATCATAGATTACATGTGAATTTGATTGTTTGGGAGTGAAACTATGAGTTTAATAGGAAAAATTTTTGGTTCGCACAGTGATAAAGAGCTGAAGCGGATCAGTGGGATTGTGAATAAAATTGAATCTTTTGACGAACCGATGCAGAAATTATCCGATGAGGAACTGAGAAATAAAACTGCTGAGTTTAAAGAACGTCTGAGTAATGGAGAGACACTGGACGACCTTCTGCCGGAAGCTTATGCGGTTGTCCGGGAAGCGAGTGCCAGAACCATTGGGCTTAAACACTATCGGGTCCAGCTGATCGGCGGTATCATTCTTCACCAGGGAAGGATCGCAGAGATGAGGACCGGTGAAGGAAAGACCCTGGTTTCCACTCTCCCTGCTTACTTGAATGCCCTGGAAGGAAAGGGCGTGCACATCGTTACGGTCAATGACTATCTGGCAACCCGTGATGCGGAGTGGATGGGAAAAGTGCACAACTTCTTAGGCGTTACGGTCGGTGTCGTTACCAACGAGATGGAAAACGACGAGCGGCGGGCAGCCTATAACTGTGATATCACATATATCACCAACAATGAACTGGGATTTGATTACCTGAGGGACAACATGGTCATCGAAAAAGAAGATCTGGTACAGCGCGATCTGCACTATGCCATTGTCGATGAGGTCGATTCTGTCCTGATCGATGAGGCCAGAACGCCATTGATCATTTCCGGCCAGAGCGGGAAGTCTACCGAGCTCTACCGTGCCTGCGATATTCTTGCAAGGCAGATGGAGAGGGGAAGCTCTGACGGGGAACTTTCCAAGATGGATATCCTGATGAACGAAGATATTGAAGAAGACGGAGACTTTTTGGTCAATGAGAAGGATAAGCACGTACTTTTGACCGCCCAGGGCGTGAAAAAGGTGGAGGAGTTCTTCCATATAGACAACCTGGCCGATCCGGAGAATCTCGCGATCCAGCACAATATTATCCTGGCGCTTCGCGCCCATAATCTTATGTTTATTGACAAAGATTATGTAGTGAAGGACGATGAAGTGCTGATCGTCGATGAGTTCACCGGACGTATCATGCCGGGCAGACGGTATTCAGACGGACTTCATCAGGCGATCGAGGCGAAAGAAGGCGTGAAAGTAAAGAGAGAGTCCAAGACCCTCGCTACGATCACATTCCAGAACTTCTTCAATAAATATAATAAGAAATCCGGTATGACCGGTACGGCCGAGACTGAGGAACAGGAATTCCGTGAGATCTACGGCATGGATGTCGTCGTTATTCCGACCAACAAACCGGTTGTGCGTGTTGACCACGAAGATGCTATTTATAAGACGAAGCAGGAAAAAATGAGGGCGGTTGTTGAGGACATCGCAGCATCCCACGCCAAGGGACAGCCAGTGCTCGTAGGTACAATCACCATTGATATGTCCGAAGAACTGAGCCGCATGCTCAAAAAGCAGGGGATCAAGCATAATGTGCTGAATGCCAAGTTTCATGAAAAGGAGGCGGAGATCATCTCCCATGCAGGAGAGATCGGAGCTGTCACAATCGCTACTAATATGGCGGGCCGTGGTACCGATATTGTCCTGGCAGACGGTGTAGCCGCTCTGGGCGGTTTAA
>NZ_FR889188.1:15365-43662 GCF_000432215.1 Anaerostipes sp. CAG:276 | reverse complement strand
CGCTCTGGGCGGTTTAAAGATCATTGGTACAGAGCGTCATGAATCCAGACGTATTGACAATCAGCTGCGGGGACGTGCCGGACGGCAGGGAGATCCCGGTGAATCCAAGTTTTATCTGTCCCTGGAAGACGATTTGATGAGGCTGTTCGGATCTGAGAGGATGATTTCTGTATACAATGCCCTTGGTATACCGGAAGGGGAGGAAATCCAGCATAAATCCATCAGCAGGACGATCGAAAAGGCTCAGAAGAAGATTGAGAATAATAACTTTGGTATCCGTAAAAATCTGCTGGATTATGACCGTGTAAATAACGAACAGAGAGAGATCATGTACAAAGAACGCCGCCGTGTTCTGGACGGGGAGAACATGAAGGATTCTGTGATTCATATGATGGAAGAAACCATTGCAGATTATGTGAACCAGTGTGCCAGTGAAGATGCGGCACCGGAAGAATGGGATATGGATACACTGAATGCAGAGCTGCGCCCGATTATTCCGTTTGGAAAGATCGAGCTGACCCAGGAAGAGATTCAGGCAGGAAAACCTGAGATGCTCACAAAGCGTCTGCAGGATGAGGCTGTAGAATTGTATGCCCATAAGGAAACGGAATTTGAAGACTATGACCTCCGTGAGATTGAACGGATCATTCTCCTCAAGGTCATTGACCGCAAGTGGATGGATCATATCGACGATATGGACCAGCTTCGGGAGGGTATCGGCATGCAGGCATACGGACAGAGAGATCCGGTAGTGGAATACCGCATGGCCGGTTTTGAGATGTTCAATGTGATGACGAAGGCAATCCAGGAAGAGACCACCGGAGCACTGTTCCACGTAGAGATTGAACAGAAAGTGGAGAAAGAGCAGGTTGCCCAGGTAACAGGCACTAATAAAGATGACAGCAGCGTGAAGACGCCGTATAAGAGAAAAGGGGAGAAGATCGGAAGAAACGATCCGTGCCCGTGCGGAAGCGGAAAGAAATATAAAAACTGTTGTGGAAGAAATTAAGGAGTTTTAGGAGTGATTGAATTAGATCAGTTAAAATATAGCCTGAATTCCTACCGGGAGCCGCTTGAGAAATTAAGCGGTTCTCTTGGTTTGGAAGAAAAGAAAGAGCGGATCGAGCAGCTGGAGCTTGATATGGAAGCTCCGGGATTCTGGGAGGACCTGGAGGAGTCCCAGAAGGTAGTAAGAGAAGTCAAAGGGCTGAAGGATCAGGTGGAAGGATATGAAGGGCTGAAAGGACAGTTTGAGGATATCGAAACTCTGATCGAGATGGCGTCGGAGGAAGAGGACGAAGAACTGGCTGCGGAAACTCAGGAAGCATTTGCGGAGTTTGAGACAGCCTATGAGAATCTGCGGATTTCGACTCTCCTGAGCGGGGAATATGACAAGAATAATGCGATCCTGAGCCTGCATGCGGGAGCCGGAGGAACCGAGTCCTGTGACTGGGCCGGTATGCTGTACCGGATGTATACCCGATGGGCCGGGAAAAAAGGATTCGAGACAAAAGTTATTGACTATCTGGACGGGGATGAGGCAGGAATTAAATCAGTGACGGTAGAGATCAAAGGTGAAAACGCCTATGGATATTTAAGGTCCGAGAGAGGCGTTCACCGGCTGGTGAGAATTTCTCCGTTTAACGCGGCGGGAAAGAGGCAGACCTCTTTTGCATCCTGTGACGTGATGCCGGAGATTGACGAAGACCTGAACGTGGAGATCGCCGATGAAGATATCAGGATTGATACTTACAGAGCAAGCGGCGCCGGAGGCCAGCATATCAATAAGACGGACTCTGCCATAAGGATCACGCACATCCCGACAGGGATCGTTGTCCAGTGTCAGAATGAACGGTCACAACATAAGAATAAAGACCAGGCAATGAAGATGCTCAAGACAAAGCTGTATCTGTTAAAAGAGCAGCAGCATCTGGAGAAACTTTCGGATATCCGGGGAGATGTGGGAGATAATGGATGGGGAAGCCAGATCCGGTCCTATGTTCTGCAGCCATACACTATGGTGAAGGATCACAGGACAAATAAAGAAAGCGGCAATCCATCCGCTGTCCTGGACGGAGATCTGGACGGTTTCATGAACGCATACCTGGCATGGAGCAATGATTGATTTAAATTTAGTATAAAATTCCTCATATGGATTTTTGCATGTAGATTAATAAAACACAAAGGATGGTTTTATATGAAAAATATCAGAATATACACAGGGATTCTGCTGACAGCAGTGATGATTATGACATTGTCTGTATCTGTTTTTGCTCAAAGTAATAGGGAACAGAATTATGGAGTTTCTCAGGTCAGTAGTTCTTCAGTTCATGCCAGTGATAAGAAAAATAATATAATTTTTGAAAAGAAAATTAAAGTAAAGAAAGTTGATAGTGTTGCTAAAGCAGGTGATTTCACTTCTGCAGAACTGGCAAAATATATTTCTCTTTCTGCTGCGGCACTGTTGTGCATCATCTGGCTGATTGTCAGATGCCTGAAGAAGAAATAGGGAAGAGTTTTTGCAGGGCATACAATCTGCACGGTTGTATGTCCGTTTTTTATTCATAGGAAAGTTCGTCCTATGGAATAAAAAGCCCTGCGGCAGGATGCACAGCTTCGCGTGCGGAACAAAAGCTGTGTTTAGAAAAAATTGGTTTGCGATGTGTGCGAAGCACACTTTTGTTCTTGAAACAGTTGCTTAATTTTTAAAAATATGATAGTATCTTGTGGAAAAACAATTGTGTTTAACACACGCACAGAGGTGGACTATGTTAGAAGATTCAAAGTATTATGTCATTAAAAAGAAAGCGGTTCCGGAGGTTCTGTTAAAAGTACTGGAAGTGCAGAAGCTTTTGGATGCAGAACAGGCTAAGTCCATTCAGGAGGCCACGGAGACTGTGGGGATCAGCCGGAGTTCTTATTATAAGTACAAAGATGATATTTTTCCTTTTCATGCGAGCAAAAAGGGACGAAATATCACGTTTGTGATCGAGGTGGAAGACCAGCCGGGAGTTATGGCCACAGTGCTTCAGGTATTTGCAAACTACAAGGCCAATATCCTGACGATCCATCAGAGTATTCCGATCAACGGAAAAGGAGTGCTCACAGTCAGCGTGGATATCGTTGACATGGAGACTGATGTGTCTGCCATGATCGAGAGTGTGGAGAAGCTTGACAACATTACATATGTAAAAATAATTGCAAAGGAGTAGAACAGATGATAAATATTGCGGTATTGGGATACGGAACCATTGGATCAGGAGTTGTGGAGGTCATCGAGACAAATCACGAGAGCATCAACCGTAAGATCGGGGAGCCGATCCGGGTAAAATATGTTTTGGATAAGAGGGATTTATCCGGCACGCCGGTGGCGTCAAAGGCAGTCACAGACTATGATATCATTTTAAATGATGACGATGTGAGCATCGTTGTGGAAGTCTTAGGCGGAGTGGAGCCTGCATATACGTTTGCAAAGCAGGCGCTGGAGCACGGAAAGAGCGTTGCCACTTCCAACAAGGAACTGGTAGCTGAAAAGGGAGCAGAACTTCTGGCCATGGCAAAGTCCAAGAATTTGAATTTCCTGTTTGAGGCCAGTGTTGGAGGCGGAATTCCGATCATCCGTCCCTTAAACCAGTCTCTGACAGCCGATGAGATCAATGAAATAACAGGTATACTGAATGGGACTACAAACTATATCTTAACAAAGATGGCCGATGAAGGGGCTGACTTCGATGAGGTGTTAAAGGACGCTCAGGATAAAGGATATGCGGAACTTCATCCGGAGGCGGATGTGGAGGGATATGATGCGTGCAGAAAGATTGCAATCCTGACTTCACTGGCATTCGGCATGCAGGTGGATTATGAGGATGTACATACCGAGGGTATCACAAAGATCACAGAAACTGATATGAAATATGCAAAAGCCCTGAATAAGAGCATTAAGCTTTTGGGAACCAGCAAAAAAATCGGTGACAATGTATATGCCATGGTATGCCCGATGATGATCGGCAGGGACCATCCGCTGATCGGCGTCAACGATGTGTTCAACGGCATTTTTGTAAACGGAAATGTCATCGGCGACGTGATGTTTTACGGAGCGGGGGCAGGAAAGCTTCCGACAGCCAGCGCAGTTGTGGCAGACGTGATCGATGCGGCAAAGCATAAAGAGAGAAATATTATGCAGATCTGGAGTGAAAAAAAGCTTCACCTCACAGATATCGGTGATTTTGAACATAAATTTTTTGTGCGCCTTCCAAAAGACTGCGACAGGGAAAAGGTAAAAGAAGTTTTTGGCGATGTAGAAGAAGTTTCAGCAGAAGGGGTGACAGATGAATTTGCATTTGTTACACTGACAATGAAAGAAAAAGACTATCAGGAGAAGATCAAAGCGTTTAATTCCGTTTTGGGCATGATCCGTATAAATGTAAAATAGATTTGGAGGACTAGTTTATGAAGTATGTTGTTGTGTTGGGAGACGGAATGGCCGATGAACCGATCGGGGAACTGGGTGGAAAAACACCGCTTCAGGCGGCCAGGACTCCGGTCATGGATGCCATGGCAAAGGTATCGGAACAGGGGATCGCTTACACGGTGCCGGAGAACCTTCCGGCCGGAAGTGACGTGGCAAACCTTGCTATGCTTGGCTATGACCCGCAGAAGTATTATTCCGGAAGATCACCGCTGGAGGCGCTTTCCATCGGAGTGGATATGAAGGATACTGATATTGCTCTGCGCTGCAACATTGTCACCTTGTCAGAAGATGAGGCCTATGAAGAGAAGACTATCATTGACCACAGCTCCGGGGAGATTACAACAGAAGAGGCTAAGGTTCTGATCGATGCGGTGAAAAAGGAATTAGAGACAGAAGAGTTTCAATATTATCCGGGAGTCAGCTACCGCCATCTTACGATCTGGGATCGCGGAGAGACAGTGGACCTGACGCCGCCCCATGATATATTAGGAAAGCAGATTGGGGAGTATCTTCCCAAGGAGACAAAGCTCCGGGAGATGATGGAGAAGAGTTTTGATATTTTAGACCGGCATCCGATCAATGAAAAACGCAGGGAGATGGGATTGAATCCGGCCAACAGCATTTGGTTCTGGGGTGCGGGCACCCGTCCTGCGCTGGATGATTTTGAGGAAAAAACAGGGAAGAAAGGCGCCATGGTATCCGCTGTAGATCTGCTGAAAGGTATCGCGGTCGGTACGCACATGCTGAATTTAGATGTGGAAGGGGCCACAGGCGGACTCGATACCAACTATAAAGGAAAAGCAATGGCGGCCGTGGATTCTCTGACAAAAGACGGGGCGGATGTGGTTTATATCCATGTGGAAGCTCCTGACGAGATGGGACACCAGGGAAGTGTAAAAAATAAAGTAAAAGCTATTGAATTTCTTGATGACCAGGTGATCCGTGTCGTCGCAGAGGAGCTGAAGAAGCGCGGAGAGGAGTTCCGTATGCTCATCGGGCCGGACCATCCGACACCGATTTCTATACGGACCCATTCCAAAGACCCGGTTCCTTTTATGATATATGACAGCACGAAGGAAACGAATGGGCAGAAGGAATACAGCGAAGAGGCAGCAAAGAGTACAGGACTCGTTCTGGAACACGGACATGATCTGATGGGCCGGCTATTACAAAAATAAGAGAAAATTTTAGGAGGCAGCAATGTTAATTGTTAAAAAATTCGGAGGTACATCCGTAGGAAATAAAGAGAGGATTTTAAATGTGGCAAAACGCTGCATTGAAGAATATCAGAAAGGAAATGACGTGGTGGTTGTCTTGTCTGCAATGGGCAAGATGACAGATGAACTGATCGCGATGGCAAAGGATATCAATCCGAATCCGCCGAAGCGGGAGATGGATATGCTTCTGACCACAGGAGAGCAGACATCCGTTGCCATGATGGCGATGGCGATGCACTCTATGGGAATCCCGGCCGTTTCCCTGAATGCATTCCAGGTAGCCATGCATACGACCCACGCTTACAGCAACGCCAGGATTAAGAGAATCGATACGGACCGTATTTTTAACGAGCTGGAACAGAGAAAAATCGTTATCGTGACAGGATTCCAGGGTGTGGACCGTTACGACAACTATACGACTTTGGGCCGCGGCGGCTCAGACACCACAGCCGTTGCCCTGGCTGCAGCATTGAATGCGGATGCCTGCGAGATCTATACGGATGTGGACGGTGTTTACACCGCGGATCCAAGAAAAGTTACCACAGCGAAGAAACTTCAGGAGATCACCTATGATGAGATGCTGGAGATGGCCACACTCGGTGCGGGAGTTCTCCATAACCGTTCTGTGGAGCTTGCCAAGAAGCACGGAGTACAGCTGGTTGTCCGTTCCAGTCTTACAAAAGAGGAAGGAACGGTTGTCAAAGAGAGAATTATGATGCCTCAGGCAGAGATCAGCGGTGTTGCCGGAGACGATGATGCGGCACGGATCTCTGTGACCGGACTCGAGGATGAGCCGGGAGTAGCATTCCGTCTGTTCAATATCCTTGCAAAGAAGAATATCAATATCGACATCATTCTCCAGTCCGTGGGACAGAATGGCAAGAAAGACATTTCATTCACGGTAAAAGAAGAAGATGCGGAGCTGGCGGTAAATACGATCAAAGAGCATCTGCCGCTGGGATCCTATACCGATGTAGATGCCACCACTGATGTGGCTAAAGTATCCATCATCGGAAGCGGCCTGATCGGACATTCCGGCATGGCTGCCCGTATGTTTGAAGCACTTTACGAAGTCGGCGTAAACATCCGTATGATCTCAACATCAGAGATCCGGGTGACAGTGATTGTGGACCGGGATGATATGGTGAAAGCCATGAATGCGGCACACGAAGCATTTGAACTATAAGAAAAGGTGAAAGGGAACACCGCCTGCAGTCCGGGCGGTGTTTTTTGACCCGGAAGGAAAGGAGATCAGGATGAAGAGAACAGATTATTTATCATGGGATCAGTATTTCATGGGGGTTGCGCTTCTCTCTGCCCAGAGGAGCAAGGATGACCACACGCAGGTCGGGGCATGTCTTGTCAACGACCAGAATAAAATATTATCCGTGGGCTACAATGGGATGCCGACCGGATGTCATGACGATGACATGCCGTGGGAGCGGGAGGGAGAACCTCTCGATACAAAATACTTCTATGTCTGTCATGCAGAACTCAATGCCATTTTAAATTACGGGGGAGGCTCCCTCTATGGAGCGAGAGTTTACGTCACTTTATTTCCGTGCAATGAGTGTGCCAAGGCCATCATTCAGAGCGGAATGAAAGAAGTGATCTATATGCAGGACAAGTACGCCGATGACGACATGACGGTTGCGTCCAAGAAGATGTTTGACATGGCCGGTGTGAAGTACCGGCAGTTTGAACCAAAAGACCAGATAATAGAACTGCACTTATAAGGAAATGGGAAAATGGATATCATCAATATTTTAAAAGACGAGCTGGGAATCAAAAGAACACAGGCGGAGACGGCAGTCAAGCTGATTGACGAGGGAAATACGATACCGTTTATCGCGCGGTACCGGAAAGAGATGACCGGCTCTTTGGACGACGAGACACTCAGGAATCTGGACGAGAGACTGAAGTATTTAAGAAATCTTCAGGACAGAAAAGATGCAGTTTTAAAGAGCATCGAGGAGCAGGGCAAGCTGAGTGAAGAACTGAAAAAGCAGATTGAGGAGGCGGTGACCTTAGTCACTGTGGAAGATCTGTACCGTCCGTACAAGCAGAAAAAACGGACGAGAGCCATGATTGCAAGAGAAAAGGGACTGGAACCGCTTGCAAATTTGATTTTCTTGCAGGCATCAAATGACCCCAAAGAAGATGCCAAAGAGTACGCAGATCCGGGAAAAGGCGTGGAAACACCGGAGGAAGCCCTGCAGGGAGCCAAAGATATTCTCGCGGAGATGATCTCGGACGATGCCAAGTACAGGGAATGGATCAGAAGATCCTTTAAAGAGAATGGAAGAATTCTGTCTGGCGCGAAAAAGCAGGGAGAGAAGTCTGTCTATGAAATGTATTATGATTTTGAAGAACCGGTAAAAAAAGCTGCCGGATACAGGATATTGGCTATGAACCGCGGGGAGAAAGAAGGATTCCTCTCTGTAAAGATCGAGCCTGACAATGAAAAGATTGCGGCTTATCTGGCCAGAAATGTGGTGAAGAAGCAGAAGCATCCAACTACAAAATATTTGCTGGAGGCCATCGAGGACAGTTATAAGAGGCTGATCGCACCTTCCATCGAAAGGGAGATCAGAAATGAACTGACGGAACAGGCAGAGGCGGAGGCTATTAAGCTTTTTGGGAAAAATCTGGAGCAGCTTCTCATGCAGCCGCCGATCGCGGGACAAGTCGTCCTAGGATGGGACCCTGCGTTCCGAACGGGATGTAAATTAGCTGTAGTGGATTCGACAGGAAAAGTCCTGGATACGGTGGTAATCTATCCGACGGCGCCTCAGAACAAAGTGGAAGAAGCCAAAAAGACAGTAAAAAACCTGATTAAAAAATATGGGATTACGCTGATCTCAATAGGAAACGGGACTGCCTCAAGAGAATCAGAACAGATTGTGGTGGAACTTTTAAAAGAGATAAAAGAACCGGTACAGTATGTGATCACCAATGAAGCCGGGGCTTCAGTCTATTCTGCGAGCAAACTGGCGACAGAGGAATTTCCGAATTTCGATGTGGGCCAGAGAAGCGCAGCCTCGATTGCGAGAAGAGTTCAGGACCCGCTCTCGGAACTGGTAAAGATCGAGCCGAAAGCGATCGGTGTGGGACAATACCAGCATGACATGAACCAGAAACAGCTTTCCGGGGCTCTGACAGGTGTCGTAGAGGCGACAGTAAATAAAGTGGGTGTAGATTTAAACACAGCGTCAGCTTCTCTGCTTGAATATGTGTCCGGTGTATCTAAAGCAGTGGCAAAAAACATTGTCTCTTATCGGGAAGAAAACGGGAAATTCCTGAACAGGAGAGAACTCTTAAAAGTTGCCAAGCTGGGGCCCAAAGCCTATGAACAGTGCGCGGGATTTTTAAGAATCTCCGGCGGAAAGAATCCGCTGGATGCCACCGGAGTGCATCCTGAGACTTATAAAGAGACAGATCAGCTTCTGCAGAGTCTTGGCTACTCCGTGAAAGAACTTTCCAGTCAGGGATTTCAGGATATAGGAAAGAAGATTACAGACTATCAAAGACTGTCCGAGGAACTGGGTGTGGGAGAGATCACACTCCGTGACATTGTGAAGGAACTGGAGAAGCCGGGGCGTGATCCGAGAGAGGATATGCCGAAACCGATTTTAAGGACGGACGTCATGGAGATGGAAGACCTGAAGGAAGGCATGAAGCTGAAAGGCACCGTGAGAAATGTCATCGACTTCGGAGCCTTTGTGGACATCGGAGTCCATCAGGATGGGCTGGTGCACATCTCCCAGATGGCCGACCGTTTTGTAAAACATCCTCTGGAAGTGGTCAGTGTGGGCGATGTGGTGGACGTGACCGTGCTGAGTGTGGATCTGGAGAAAAAGAGAATACAGCTTTCTATGAGAAAGTCCTGATTTACCAGCCTCCGGAGAAGGTGATGATCTCTCCCGTCAGATACCGGGGAGCTGTGCAGGTGTGATAGATCATCTCTGCGGCTTCCCTGGGACCGGCAATCCGGTCTGCCGGTATCTCCTGCCGGATCATGTCTTTTTCTTCTTCGGTGAATCCGGAGTTCATTTCTGTGTCAATCATGCCGAACGCTATTGCGTTCACGGAGATATTGCTGGGGGCAACCTCTTTTGCCAGGGCTTTCGTAAACGTATTGACAGCGCCTTTGGCGGCAGAGTACAGCACCTCACAGGAGGCGCCTGCACCGCCCCATACGGAAGATATGTTGAGGATCGTACCGGACTGCCGGCGGATCATATGAGGAAGGACACTTTTGCAGGAGGCAAACAGCGGCATCACATTGGTGTGGAACATTTCCTGCCAGTCTTTTTCAGAGGTATCAGTAAACAGACCCACCCTGGAAATACCTGCATTATTCACAAGGCAGTCCAGCCCTCCGAAACAGGAGATAGTTCCTGCTATCATCTGTTCCACAAAATAGGAATCACAGATATCGCCTGTAAAAGAAAGACATTGGACACCCAGCCTTTTGATCTCTTGTTCAAGAGATGCGAGGCGTTCGGGATGACGGTAACCGTGGATGGCCACATTCCAGCCGTTTTGGGCAAAGACCAGAGCCGTTTCTCTGCCGATGCCTCTGGAACTGCCTGTGATGAGTACTGTATTCATAGCTTCTCCTCCTGGATTTAAGAAAACTTTAAGGAGAGTATAGCATATAGTTTTGTTGAAATAAATCGATTTATTTGGTATACTGAACGGAGTTTCAAGGGAAGGAGCATGGGAAATGGCCAGAAGAGCAAGGAGAAAAGCAGGAGCCGGGGCGATCATCCTGCGGATATTGGTAGTCATTGTACTGTCAGCGGCGGTAGGAATCGGTTCTTTTGCAGGAAGTAAAGCATTTTTTCTGAATAGATTTAAAAAGGACAAAAAAGATAAGATAGCGGAGGCGTTAAAGGCAGAGAGCCAGGAAAGAGTAGATGTATCCCTGGTGAGAGTAAAAGATGCCTTATCGATCCGCATCTATCATAATAAGGATAAACAGATGGTTTTCGTACCGATCAGAAAGGACACCATACTGACTCTGGACAACGACGGAGTCAAAGCCATGGGCGGAGACACGAAGACGGCCACCGTTGAGCAGCTGGCAGCAAAGGCCAAGGATATTAAAGTCATCAAGGCGCAGGTAGAGAAGACTCTGGGAATTACCATCGGCAGCTATGAGAGCTTGTCACAGAAGAATTTCACAAAGGCAGTGAACAATGCCGGAGAAGTAGAACTGGATCTCGAAAATGAAGTGGCATACAAAGACCAGAACAAGATGCTGGTTCATATTCCTGCGGGGAATAACACAATCAACGGAAATCAGGCACTGGGAATGATCCTGGACAGCAGCCAGTTCAGCGACGAGAATGAGCACATCGCGCTGGTTGGGGAACTGACTGTTAAGATAGCCCAGAGCATCAACAAGAAGTCATTAAACGACTATAAAAAGTTTGCGAAAGATTATTATGGCAGTTATGCAAAGAGCAATGTGTCATACGACAGCATCAAAGACAATCTGAGCAGGATGCATGAGGTCAGCGCTAAGGACGTTACCTATCAGATCCTGTCCGGCTCCGACGAAGGGGAAAACTTTAAGCTGGATACAAAGAAGACGAAAGAGATGTTTGATGAACTCCTCTCAGAAAACGGGAAAGTTCCGGAATCATCCGGCTCAGAGAAATCTACAAAGAAGGAAAAAACAACAACGGAAAAGAAAAAAGAGACAGAAGTGTCTTCCAAGGGAATCTCTATTGAGATTCAGAATTCCACGAGGATCAGCGGCCTTGCGGGAAGCTGGAAAGACAAGCTTTCGGGAGACGGATTCACGGTTGGAAGCATTAAGACGAACCGGCAGGGAACACTGACAGACACAAAGATTATCGTTGCGAAAAAGGGTATGGGCGAAGACCTGAAGAAGTATTTTAAAAATCCAACGATTGAAGTCGGAAGCGTGGACAGCGGTGCGCAGATCTGCATCATCCTCGGAACCAACGATGATATTTAGCAGGACAGAATAAAGGGTTTAAAAGAGGCCATACTAACATAAACGATGATGTTTATGTTAGGAGGCGTCCGGTGAAACGAAAAGAAGCATTCAGTATTATAATCGGAACATTTTGCATGGCGGCAGCTACCAATACAGTATTCCAGCCGTTCGGAATCGTCACAGGCGGTTTCGGCGGACTTGGGATCATCTTTGACAAGCTGTGGAGCATCCCTCTGTGGATGACGAACGTCACGCTGAATGTTCCTCTTTTTATACTTGCATTCCGCTATAAGACAAAAAAATTTATGCTCAGAACTATATGCAGCGATATTATGCTGACCGTCTTTTTAGGTGTTCTGCCCAGATTCTCATTTTTCCCGAAAGATTTTTATGTCAATCTGATTCTGGGGGCCATCCTGATGGGAATCGGGCTTGGGCTGGTGATGAAGGAAAGGACATCCACGGGGGGAACGGATCTGATGGCGTTCTTACTGCATGTTGTCTTTCCGCATGTAAGCATTCCTATGCTTCTTGGGATGCTGGACGGCACGATCGTCCTGTTCGGCGCTTTTATTTTCGGTGTTGAGAAAACAAGTTTTGCGCTTCTTGTCATATATGGGATTACGAAGATCACAGACAGTGTGGTCGAAGGCTTTCAGGTTTCCAAGCTGGTGTTTGTGATCAGCCGGCATCAGGAACAGATATCGGAACAGATTTTGTTTCGCATGGGCCGGGGAGCGACCAAGCTTTCTTCTGTGGGAGCTTATACCGGACAGAGCAAAGAAACTCTGATGTGCATCGTATCAAAGAAGGAAGTGCCTGTGCTAAAGAAGATCGTCATGGAAACAGACCCGAAAGCCTTTGTGATTATATCTGACACAAGAGAGACAATAGGGGAGGGGTTTGTGGATTATACACAATAAAATAAAAAAGTTACTATCTTTCTCTTTTTTTTTTGTATATTTTGCTATATAGTATTAGAAAAGGTCGGAAATAAGAAAGGGCGTGTAAATATGATTTCAAATCAAATTCTGCAGGAGACATTAGATGGAATACACAGTATTTCCAACGTGGATCTGTATGTGATAGATTTAAACGGAAAGATCCTGGCAAAAACGAAGGAGACGGAGGCAGAGGATGAAGATACACTGAAGGGCTTCATCAATTCCGTAGCAGAGAGCCAGGTTGTTGGCGGCAAGCAGTATTTTAAAATTTTTGACGACAAACGTCTGGAGTATGTGCTTTTAGCTGACGGAGAGAGTGAGAGCATGTATATGGTGGCAAAGATGGCGGTGTTTCAGATTGAAAGTCTGCTTGTCGCCTACAAAGAAAGGTTTGACAAGGATAATTTTATAAAAAATCTTCTTCTCGACAATCTGCTTCTGGTGGATATCTATAACCGGGCCAAGAAGCTGAATATTGACATCGAGGCCACACGGGTTGCCTATCTGATCGAAGCTACCTATGGCAAAGATCAAAATCTGGTGGAAACAGTAAAGCAGCTGGAGGATACTACGGATGATGACTTTATTGCCGCCGTCGATGAAAAAAGTATCGTATTGGTGAAGGAAGTCTGCGTAAAGGCCCAGTCAAAGCAGTTTGTCAAGACGGCTGAGAAGCTTCTGAAAAACCTGAAAAATGTCGGGATCAATGACGCGAGAATTGCCGTGGGGACCATAGCCAAAGGGATCAAGGATGTGTCCCGGTCTTACAAGGAGGCACAGATTGCTCTTGAGGTAGATAAGATTTTCTATGAAAACAAAGAAGTGGTAGCCTATGACCAGCTGGGTATCGGAAGACTGATCTATCAGCTGCCTCTGCCGCTTTGCAAAATGTTTATCAAAGAGGTGTTTGGGGATTATTCTCCGGAGGAGATCGACGATGAGACATTGGCGACGATCTACAAGTTTTTTGAGAATAATCTGAATGTCTCCGAGACGTCCAGACAGTTATATATACATAGAAATACTCTTGTATACCGCCTGGATAAAATACAGAAGAGCACGAACCTGGACCTGAGGAATTTTGAGGATGCCATTGCTTTTAAAATTGCTCTGATGGTCGTACAGTATATGAAGCATATGAATACACTTGGATAAACGTGTGAGAGGGGAGTCATTTCTATGATTACACTGCAGAATGTGACGAAAGAGTACCAAAAAGGCAGCATAGGGCTGGACAACGTGTCACTGGAGGTAGATAAGGGGGAATTTGCCTTCATAGTGGGTAAGAGCGGGTCCGGCAAGACAACACTGATCAAGCTGCTGTTAAAGGAACTGGAAGCGACATCCGGGGATATCGTTGTCAACGGCTATCACTACCAGAAGATGAAGCGGAGGCAGATTCCGTATCTCAGGAGACAAATAGGCGTTGTTTTCCAGGATTTCCGACTGCTTAGAGACCGGAGTATCTATGAGAATGTAGCGTTTGCGCAGCAGGTGATTGAGGTGCCGAAAAGAGCCATGAAGCGGCAGGTTCAGAACGTCCTTGAGCTGGTGGGGCTGGGGAACAGGCTCAGGGCTCTGCCTGACGAACTGTCAGGAGGTGAGCAGCAGAGGGTTGCCATTGCCAGGGCTTTGGTCAATCACCCGGCGCTTTTGCTGGCAGATGAACCTACGGGGAATCTGGACCCGCAGAATGCACAGGAGATCATGGATCTTCTGGTGGAAATCCAGAAGAGAGGAACGACAGTGATTGTCGTAACCCATAATAAAGAAATCGTAAATCATATGGGGAAACGGGTCATCGCCTTGAATGAGGGAGCAGTACATCACGACGAGAAAGGCGGTACATATGATATTTAGACGGCTGGCCTATGGGTTTAAAGAAGGGCTGAAAAATATTTTCAGGAACAAAATTTTTTCTTTGGCAACGGTAGGGACGATCATGGCCTGTATTTTCCTTCTGGGAGTGACATTTTCCGTGCTCCTCAATGTAAGGGCTACGGTAAAGCAGGCAGAAGATTCAGTGACCATTTCCGTATTCTTCGATGAAAAGCTGGCGGAGAGCAGGAAGGATGCCATCGGAAAGAAAATCAAAGGTTACAAAGAAGTTCAGTCTGTCCGTTATGTATCGGCGGAAGAAGCATGGGCTAAGTATAAAAAAGAGGTATTTAAGAACAATGAAGATCTTTTGGAGGGATTTGAGGGCAAAAACCCGTTAAATGAATCGGACTCCTATGAAGTCATGTTAAAAGACGTGAAGTATCACGGAAAAATGGTCAGGCAGTTTAAAGGCCTGGACGGAGTGAGAAAAGTAGAGTATGCAAAAGGTGCCGCAGAGGGGATTTCCAAGGCAAATCTTCTTGGAGCCTATGTGGCAGGGGCTATTATCCTGATTCTTTTGCTTGTGTCGGTCTTCCTCGTGAGCAACACCGTCTCTATCGGTATTGCGGTGAGAAAAGAAGAGATCGCCATTATGAGACTGATCGGTGCCACCAATCGGTTTATCAGGGCTCCGTTTATTGTGGAGGGAGCCGTCATAGGAATCGTCGGCTCTCTGATCCCTATGGGTGTCATTTATATAGGCTATAAGGTGATAGTCAACTATATTATAGACAAATTTCATGTACTGACAAATTTTATGGAGTTTGTACCTGTAAACCAGATCATGGTTTATCTGATTCCTGCGTCTCTGTTAGTGGGGCTCGGCATCGGATGTCTCGGAAGCAGCTTTACGATCCGCAAATACCTGAGAGTGTAGGAGGATTCCTATGAAGAAAAAATATTTTGGTGTAACAGTATTTCTTTTGACCCTGTGTCTTTGCTTTGCCAGCCTGCCGGGATTGGCGGTGAAGGCTGACAGCAGGACGGAAGACTTGAAGGATAAGGCAAAGAAAAAAGAAGAGGAAAATAAGGAGCTGGAAAAGAAGATTTCCGGGATGGAAAAGGAAATCGAGGCCATGGATCAGAAGATCGAGAAGGCTTCCGATAAAGCGGACAAGCTGGAAAAAAAGCTGAACGACACGAAGAAGCAGGTGAGTGATACAAAAGAAAAGCTCAGTGAGGCAAAGGCATCCAAAGAAAAGCAGTATAAGATTATGAGCAAACGGATAAAATACCTTTACGAAAATGGAAACACAGGTTATATTGATGTGATTGTACAGGCAAAATCTTTTAATGAGTTCCTTACAAGACTTGACTATGTGTCAAAGATTTCTAATTATGACAATAATATGTTTCACAGGCTCAGAAAAACTCAGGACAAGATTGCCTTAGCTTCAAAAAAGCTGGAGGAAAGCTACAAGGAGATTAAAACTGTGACGAAGGAAGCCAAGGCTGAAGAGGCCAAGATTGTCAGCCTGGCCGACAGCAAGAAATCCAAGCTGATACAGTTCCAGCAGAAGATTGCATCAAACAAGGATCTGATGCAGAAGTATCAGGACCGTATAGATTACTACGATACTGCATCAAACAAGCCGTCCGGAGGAAACGCAGGGAATAGTTCTTCATCCGGAAGTTCCAGACCCGGGGGCAGTTCTTCGGGAAGCTCCGGCGGATCATCCTCCGGAAATCACAGTTCCGGGGGCGGATCTTCTTCACTGACATGGCCGGTCCCGTCCTGCCATACAGTTACTTCACCATTTGGAAACCGGACACATCCGGTTCAGGGGGGAACGAAATTCCATGAAGGCATTGATATCGGAGCGCCAAAGGGTTCCACGGTAGTAGCAGCGGGAAGCGGTACAGTGGAAGTGGCAGGATACAGCCCGTATAACGGAAACTGGGTGAAGATTGACCACGGAAACGGACTGGAGACATTGTATTTACATAATTCTTCTCTGAAAGTCTCGTCCGGACAGAGAGTCAGCAGAGGGCAGAAGATCGCGTCATCCGGCTCCACCGGGATGTCCACCGGGCCGCATCTTCACTTTGCAGTAAAGAAAAACGGCAGCTATGTGAATCCAATGAATTATATGTGACAGGAACTGTGGAATCAGGGGTATGAAAAAAAGTCATACCTCTGTTCTTTTTATATATGAAATTTCCATAGTATAATGGATTTAAATGGATATCATGGGAAAGGAGCGGAGTATGAATTTAAAACAGCTGACCTATTTTGTTGCACTGGCAAAGAATCAAAATTTTACCACTGCCGCAAATGAATTGTTTATCTGCCAGTCGGCACTGAGCAAGACGATTAAAGCCATGGAAGAGGATTTGGATGTACAGCTCGTTGACCGGACTGCGAAACGCTTTTGTCTGACGCCGGAGGGCAGGATGCTTTATCAGGAAGGCAGAGATGCACTGGAGAGCATCAATAACCAGATGGAGCATTTAAGAGACTGTATTAATGCAGAGAACGGGGAAATTTCCGTGGGAATACCTCCGGTGATCAGCACGATTTATTTTGCGTCTATTATCCAGGGGTTTCGAAAAGCCTATCCGGGAATCCGCCTTGTAATTGCGGAAGAGGGAGCAAATACTGTGAAAGAAAAGGTTCAGTCCGGAGAGATTGACATCGGTGTGGTCATACTTCCTTTTGCTTCGGACGATTTTCATATCCTTCCTGTATTTAAGTCGGACAATGTGCTGACGGTCAGCACGGATCATCCTTTTGCGGGCCGTGAGAAAGCAGCTTTTCGGGAGTTAAGAAATGAAGAGTTTATTTCACTTGACAAGACATTTATGCTCCACAGCCGGACCAGGGAACTGTGCCATATGTCGGGCTTTGAGCCGAACATCGTTATGGAGAGTTCCCAGTGGGACTTCGTGGCCGAGATGGTTTCGCTGAATCAGGGAGTGGCCATTCTTCCGCGGCCGATCTTATCCCGTTTTAATTCAGATAAAATAAAAATTCTTACACTGACGGAACCGGAGTTTCCATGGGATATAGCATTGATCATAAGAAAGGACAAATACGTTTCAAATCCGATCAGACATTTTCAGACGTATGTCAAAGAACACGGGAATATTAAATAAAGAAATTGCAAAGAACTAAACCTTAGATGATAGAGAGGCTTAGTTCTTTTTTTCATGCCGTCTATGAATTTTATATATTTTACTGTGAGAATCAACCAAACCTATAATGGATTTATAGAAATGATTATACAAGATGATCAGAGAATTGCATCAGGGAAGGAGTAACCAATGGGAAATTGTTCATTAAAGGTCGGAGATGAATGTTCTTTTTGTAAACAAATCAGCAATGAGGATGTCCTGGCATTTGCAGAGGTGACGGGGGATAAGAATCCGCTGCATCTGGATGATGACTATGCGAAAGATACGGTATTTAAAGAGAGGATAGCTCATGGGATGATCAGTGCCGGAGTTATCTCGGCGGCCATTGCCATGAAGCTTCCGGGACCCGGTACCACATATCTGGGTCAGTCTCTGAAATTTACAGGACCTGTGAAGATTGGAGACACAGTCACAGCCAGTCTGAGGGTAAAGGAATTAAAAGAAAAAACTAAGTTTACGATCGCCACCATTACTACGACTTGTGTCAATCAGGAAGGCAGGGTTGTCGTGGAAGGGGAAGCAACCGTTATTCCGCCGGAGCATAAGGAGGATACAGCATGTCTAAATTAAGCAGTGCAGAAGAGGCAGTAAAACAGATCAAAGACGGCGACACGGTAGCGTTCAACGGATTTGCTTTCGGATTCGGGTTCGCTGAAGAAATAGCAAAGGCCTTGGGAAAACGCTATGAGGAGGAGGGGCATCCAAAAGAATTGACGCTCCTGTTTGGATCGGGCTGCGGAGACGGAGGAGTCCTTAAAGAGGATTTCGGCCTTGACCATTTGGCAAAAGAGGGAATGGTCAAACGAATCATTGCCGGGCATGTGGGACTGGCAAAGAAGCTGAGCAGGATGATCAATGAGAATAAGATCGCAGCTTATAATTTTCCGCAGGGTGTCGTTGCACATTTATTCAGGGCCATTGCAGGCGGCAAGCCCGGGGTGCTGACTCAGGTGGGATTAAAAACATTTGCAGATCCAAGAGTGGAAGGCGGCCGCATGAACCAGGCTGCTCAAGGCGAGAGCTTTGTGGAGGTTATGGAGGCAGCAGGGAAAGAATATCTTCTGTACCGTTCCATTCCTGTGGACGTCGCCATCATCCGCGGCACGGTGGGAGACGAGAAAGGGAATATGACGGTCGATAAAGAAGGCGTGCTTTTGGAAACACTTCATATCGCTGAGGCAGCCAGAAATTCCGGCGGAATCGTGATCGGCCAGGTAAAAGAGGTGGCAAAAGAGGGGACTTTGGACCCAAGAGAGATATATGTCCCGGGAATCATGGTTGATACATTGGTCAAAGCTAAACCAGAAAATCACCGTATGACTTGTATTCTTGACTATGATGCGTCTTTTACGGGAGAAGTAAAAGTGCCGTCTGACAGCATTGCTCCCATGGAAATGGGAATACGGAAGGTCATCGCAAAGCGGTGCGCCAAAGAGCTTCAGCTGGATACTACGATTAATCTGGGGATCGGGGTACCGGAAGGGGTCGCATCCGTTGCCCTGGAAGCAGGGATCGCAGACCGTCTGACAATGACGATCGAGGCCGGAGCGATCGGAGGCGTGCCTCAGGGAGGGCACAGCCTTGGAGCTGCTGCCAACGTAGAGGTGCTGATCGGCCAGCCGAATCTGTTTGACTTTTATGACGGCGGCGGACTTGACCTGACCTGCCTGGGGCTTGCACAGGCTGATGCCAAAGGAAATATCAATGTAAGCAAGTTTAACGGCAGGATGGTTGGCTGCGGAGGATTCGTAAATATTTCACAGAATACGAAAAACGTCATTTTCTGCGGTACATTTACGGCCGGAAAGTCGCTGATCGAAGTAAAAGACCGGGGACTTCAGATCGTACAGGACGGTGAGTTTACCAAGTTTGTGGACCGCGTGGAGCAGATTACCTTCAGCGGAGAATATGGCGTGCAGACCGGCCAGAATGTGCTGTATGTGACGGAACGGGCGGTGTTCAGACTGACGGAAGGCGGTCTGGAACTAATTGAGACAGCACCTGGAATCGATCTGGAAAAGCACATTTTAGACAAGATGGATTTCAAACCTTTGATATCACGGAATCTAAAAGAGATGGATGCAGATATATTTGACAACACCCCATTGAAGATCGGAGGCAGATAGTATGATTGGAATTGTTTTAGGGCTTGCGCTGCTGGTATTCCTGGCGTACAAGGGATATTCAATTATCTGGGTGGCTCCGGTATCCGCTATGGTTGTGGCGCTGACCGGGGGACTTTCTCTGCTACCTGCATATACAGACACCTATATGCAGGGGCTTGTAGATTTTGCCAAATCCTGGTTTCCAATGTTTCTTTTGGGAGCGATTTTCGGAAAGGCGATGGAAGTTACGGGGGCGGCTCATTCTGTGGCAAAAAAATTGTCCTCAATGATCGGAGCCCAGAGGGCAATCCTGGCGGTGATTATCAGCTGCGGTATTTTGGTCTATGGCGGAATTTCACTGTTTGTGGTTGTGTTTGCCATTTATCCGATTGCCGTATCCTTATTCCGGGAGGCTGATCTTCCGAGAAGACTGATCCCAGGGTGTATTGCCTGCGGTGCATTCACATTTTCCATGACCGCATTTCCCGGCAATCCCCAGCTGAATAATATCATTCCCACAAAATATTTCGGGACGAACGCAATGTCCGGGCCCGTCATGGGTATTGCGGGCGGGCTCGTAATGCTTGTGGGAGGTTATCTGTGGCTGTCTTACCGCGCAAAGAAAATGACTGCCGCTGGAGAACACTTTGATGAACCTGACAATATAAAGGAGAGTGCTTCAGAGGATCTGCCCAATCCGCTGCTGTCGGTTGTGCCACTGCTGATCGTTGTGGCATCACTGAATGTTCTGCCGATGTGGATCGCGTTTCCGGAAGATAAGAAGTCTACTTACGCCATCATCATTGCCCTGCTCCTGGGGATCGCCGCGTCTGTTCTTTTAAATCTGCGGAATTTGAAGGACATCATTGGCGCTGTCAGTGAAGGTGCCAACGGATCTGTCATGGCGATCATGAACACATCTGCGGCTGTGGGATTCGGTGCCGTGGTGAAAGCGGCTCCCGGATTTGCCGTGCTTACAAAGGCTGTCCTGGGCATCAAAGCAAGTCCTCTCATTTCGGAGGCACTGGCTGTAACACTTCTGGCCGGAGCTACCGGATCATCCTCCGGAGGCATGGGCATCGCGCTGGAAGCATTGGGGCCGAAATATATGGAGATGGCCACATCTTTGAACATTGATCCGGGTGCTTTCCACCGTGTTGCATCCATCGCATCCGGGGGACTGGATTCTCTGCCGCACTGCGGGGCTGTCATCACACTGCTGGCCGTAGCGGGAATGACACATAAAAAATCTTATGCAGATATCGGAATGGTTACCTGTGTGATTCCGATTGTGGCAACCGTAGTTGTTGTGGCGATGGGGATGATGGGAATAGTGTGACATTTTGTACATGATTTCCGTTCGGCTCTTAGAATGCCTCACTCCAATCATGTACAAAATGAGCGTAATATCTGCCCACATTGTCCGTTTGCATCATGTTATATTTTCCTTAGAAGTATGAGGATTATAAAGTAAGGAGGGTATAATATGAATTTTTGGCAGAACGCAGTTGTGACGGATGCGGGTATCGCGCTGCAGTCCAGAATAATCAACGGTCATACACTGAAAATTGTAAGGGCTGTTACAGGGGCCGGTACTGTCCCGCCTGTGAATCTGAGACAGCAGACAGAAGTAACATCCCCGAAGCAGGAAATCAGATTTCTTCCTGCTTCCGTTAAGGGGGAGCAGATCACAATTCCTGTGGTTTTAGAAAATACCGGATGGAATGAAAGATATGAGCTTTGGCAGGTGGGACTATATGCTGAGAATCCGGACGGAGGAGAAATCTTATATTGTCTTGCTCAGGCAAACGAGAAAAAAATAGTACCGGCAGAAGATGAATCTCCAGGGTTTTCTATAACATGGAATTTTCATATGCAGAATTCTAATGAAAAACCGTTTGATATTTCCATAGATCCAGCAGGAATGGCTACTGTAAAACAATACAACATCCATTCAGAAGCTATCGAAAAGCTAAATGTCGAGGTAGGGGATTTAAGCAGTCTGAAAACAGCAAAGAAGGATCTGACCGGCGCTGTGAATGAGGTAAAAGATGAGATCAGTCAGGTAAACTCAAATTTAACCAAGTATTTGCCGGCTTCAGGGGGCAGAGTGAGTGGAAACCTGTATTTAGATCAGGGGTTTAATGTATTTTCGTCTGGCAATGGAAGCGGTTCATCGGGATATCTGTTACTGGCAGAGATCACTGTGTCGGGAAATTATAAAAATTCTCCGATCAAAATGGAAATTTGCAGAAGGGGAGATATATTTGCTACTAATGTATACATTCAGTTTGCAAATGATGCAGGGACAAATCCAAACGTATATTCATTTTATTATAATAACTATGGAATGAAAAACATTGACATGTATTTATATAGGAATGCTCCCAGTGTCTGGTATTTGTATGTAGCTAAATCGGAGGCTTATGATAATATAGCGATATTAGATGTTAAAAAAGATATGGCATATATGACCGGTGTACAAATAAAATATCATGGATCTTACACTGGAAGCGTACCATCGGGAAGTACAAAAGCAATTAATTACGGAGACAGCGGATGGGTGGACTGCAGTATGGGAAATGGAATCAGTCCTCATTCCGGAACATATAATCGACCTCAGGTTAGAAAAATGGGGAAGACAGTGCATTTAAGAGGAGCTGTTACAAACAGCACGACTTGGCAGACACATGACAATATTATTACAATTCCTGCGGGGTTTCGTCCATCTGTAACAGAAGCTTTTTTAATGCAGGGCAGCGGATCAAACAGATATTTATTAATGATACAATCTGGAGGCAACTGTAATGCACAAAGATATACCAATAACACTACGATGAGTAACACTGTACCAACAGGCAGCTGGCTATGTATGTACGCTACTTGGATGGTTGAATAAAAATTTAAGTAAATGCAGAGCTTAAGAGAAGCCGTGATGAAAAATCATGGCTTTTCTCATGGGAAAATTAGCCGGATACGTCGGTTAGGTTTATGCATTGCTGTTTAGTTGAGGGTTGTAGCGGCTTTTTCTCAGTGTTATAATGGAACACATATTTGGAGGATGCTCTTTGTTTACAAAGAGATATCCGGACGTGGAGGTCGAAATGAAAAAACAATTCTCAAAAATCTTGATTGCAGTTCTGCTTGTGATCTCTCTCGGAGAGGGATTTCTTTTATACAGGACATATTCGGTATCGGGAGAAAATGTGGAGATCGCAAATAAACTGCAGCGCCTTAAAAAGACCGTGGATCAATACTATACCGGCGATGTGGATGAGGAGCAGCTGGAAAATTATACTTATAAAGGATATCTGGCAGGTCTGGGAGACCCATATTCCACTTATTATTCAGAGAGTGAATTTAAAGAACTGATGGAAGCGACGAATGGTGTATTTTCAGGTGTGGGAATTTATCTTTCCCAGGATACTGTCACAGGTGAGATCAAGGTGATCAGGGTCATCAAGGGTGGTCCCAGTGACGGAAGCGGAATCAAGGCCGGAGACGTTCTGATCAAAGTGGACGGCAAATCTGTCGGTGACAAGGATCTGGATAAGGTCGTGGCAGAAGTAAAAGGAGAAGAAGGCACGAAGGTAAAACTTTCTTTTCTGCGCGGAAAAGAAAAGAAAGTAAAAAACTACACAATTACGAGAAAAAAGGTTGTGACTCAGACTGTTGAGACAAAAATGCTCGATGATGGTATTGGCTATTTGTCTATCTCTGAATTTGACGAAGTGACCGTTGGCCAATTTAAGAAAGGCATTAAACAGCTGCAGAGCAAAGGGATGAAGGCTTTAATTCTGGATGTCCGGAATAATCCGGGCGGACTGGTGGATTCTGTAGTGGATATCTGCGATGAACTGCTTGGTGAAGGCAGGATTGTGTCTATAAAGGATAAACAGGGCAAGGAAAAGGTATACCGTTCAGATGCAGAGCAGTCGGTAAAAGTTCCGGTCTGTGTCCTTGTGAACGGAGAGAGCGCCAGCGCATCTGAGATCTTGTCAGGAGCTGTGAAAGATCATAAGAGGGGAACTTTAGTAGGGGAAAAGACCTTCGGAAAAGGGATTGTGCAGGGATTCTTTAAATTGGGAGACGGTTCCTATGCAAAATTAACCTATGCGTCATATTATACGCCGTCAGGAGCAAATATCCATAAGAAGGGGATAAAACCTAATGTAAACATAAAAGATGACACCAAGACAAAAGCGGATGAACAGCTTTTAAGAGCGCAGCAGATTTTAAAGAAGAAGCTGAAGAAATAAAATTTTACAGGAACCGGAAAAGGAACGAAAGCATGAGAACGAAAAAGGATGGATTTACCTTAGTGGAACTGATCGTGGTTTTGCTGATTCTGGCTATACTGATCGCGGTGCTGATCCCCTCACTGACAGGATATATCAGAAAAGCCAGGGAGAAAGCAGCTGTAGCTGAATGCAGAAATTGTGTCCAGGCGGCTCAGGCAATACTTTCGGAGCAGTATGGAGAACATGGCGCCGGAACATTGTCCGCTCCGTACAGTGACGTTCTTGCTCAGGCAGAAGAAAAAGGAACGATCCGGGAAATACGGTTTAACAGTGACTGTAAGGTGACTTATCTGAAATATACGTCTAAGGCAGAGATTACCGTGATTTATGAGAATGAAACTTACAGGATTGAAAAAGACGGCGGACCGGAAGAGGGTGAAGAATCTTCAAATGGAAGTGTCACGATTACCGACAGCAGCGGAAAAAAACATGAGCTTGGGACATCCGAAGATGCATGGGAGCAAAAAAAAGACGCAATCAACAACGAATATGGAGCAGGGTTCGGAAACGGTTTTTTGTATCAGGACAAAACCGGACTGTACGCTTCGGTCAATGACCCATATTTCGGAACCGATAAGAATAAGGATTTGACATTGGCAGATCTGGCCGCGCAAAATCCGAATCAGCTGATAAAAATTGATTCCAACACCAGACTTTTCATTGAGGCAGATACAGAGAACGCGTCAGGCCCTTACTTAAAGGGTGTAAAGAGAGGCGACCTGTGTTTTGTGAACGGAAATTACTACATTGCTCCCGGAAATATCGGAGAGTGGGAAAAGCCGGGTCAGGGAAGCTGGATCAAGCTTAAGTTCTGATCATAAAGGCTGATTAAGAGGACTTCCTGAGCAGCATTGCTTTGGGAGTCTTTTTGTTTGCCTTTGGACCAGAACTGTGATAAAATTTATTAATATATATATGAGCAGAGTTTGGAGCTGAAGAGTCTTTCATAAATCTGCTGAAAAAGGGGAGAGCAGAATATATTATGAGGAGCAACAAATATGAGTTCAGATGAAAGAATTTACAGGCTCGTCTTCGAGTATTATGAAGCCAGGATTCTTTATGGATACTATAAATACGGGGAAAATCTGCCGTCGATATCGAAAATCTGTGCTGTATTTCGCATGGCTCCGGCCACGGTCCGTGCGGGCTTGTCAGTATTGGAAAAACAGGGGTACATAAAAATCGATGCCAGAAAAGCATCGAAAGTGATTTATAAGTCAAATCCGGAAATGCGCAGAAGGAGTGCCGCTGAATATTTTGTACCGAGAAAGAAGGCAATACAGGATCTTCTTATGTCCAGTGAACTGCTGTTTGAATCGTGCCGGGTACTCGAATTGAATCAGTCAAATTTCGGGGAATGGGAAAGGTTCAGACCTTCATTCGAACAAAATACTGATCATACGGTACCCGTCACCTTCCAGTTCTGTCTGATGGCACTGCGTGCCCTGGATAACAGTCTGATCCTGAATCTTTACTGGGAGGTCCTTCGATTTCTGAAGTTTCCGTACTTAGCGGAGGACGAGATGCGGAATATTCGGCAGGAAAATTTTGAGGGAAAGTCTAAATCCGAGTGTATTGTTATGCTTACGGGTTATTTTAAGGACTGCTTTCATAAATCGGTAAAAAGGCTGTTTGATTTTATAGATGAAGCCCAGAGAGAGTTTGAATTGGAGCAGACAGAAACATTCTCTTTTCAGTGGAATATTTACCGGCAGAGACCGCAGTTTTGCTATACCTTAGTCTGCAGTGTGATAAGAGATATTGAAAATGGAATATATACAAAAGGAAGCTTTCTGCCGTCTCTGCCGAAGATGGCAAAGTATTATAAGGTCTCTGTCAGTACTGTGCGGCGGTCGTTAAGTATCCTAAGCAGCGCCGGACTCACAAAATCTTTTCAGGGAAAGGGGACTCAGGTCCTTTCCGAAGCCGTACAGGCAGACATCGGACGCCCGGAGATTCAGGACGGCCTCAGGATGTATCAGGAGAGCCTTCAGTTATTAAAATTAACGATAAAGAACGTTCTGCTCAGGACATTGGGCTGTGCACCGGACATCCAAAAACAAAAATTTGCAAAAAGATTTTCTGAACTTGTAAAAGCGGAAAAGGGATATTTGTGCATTGAGATCTGCCTTACATTCATAGAGGAAGAATGTCCTTTATCGGGGATAAAGGAATGTTACAGAAAATTGCGGGAACTGACTGCGTGGGGATATCCGTTTGCCGTTCATCGTCTGAAGGATAAAGCATACTATGAAGCATTCCAGAAAATAATGGAACATGCCGCCGGGCATCTCGGAAGAGATGAGATTTCCGGATTTGCAGACTGCCTTGAAATGCTGCTTCAACAGGAAGAAAAAAATATAAGAGAAATTGCCGTAGATTGATCAGGATAAGAGTTCCCATGGAATAAAAATGTTCTGGGGGGCTGTGCACAGATGCATGAGGAAAGGGATTTGTATGCTATCTCAAAAAAAGATATTAGTAGTGGAAGATAATGAACTGAACCGCCAGCTGCTGTGCCAGATACTGGGTTCTGAGTATGATGTTCTCGAGGCAGAAAACGGAGAAGAGGCCCTGGAAGTATTAAAACAGTATGGGGAGGGTATTTCACTGATTCTTCTTGACATTGTCATGCCGGTTATGGACGGATATACATTTTTATCTGTTATGAAAGAGAATTCGGAGTATTCCTCAATCCCGGTGATCGTAACGACTCAAAATGATGCAGAGTCCGACGAACTGGCAGCATTATCTCATGGGGCTTCTGATTTTGTGGCCAAGCCTTACAGACCCCAGATCATCCTGCACCGTGTGGCCGGCCTTATCAATCTGAGGGAGACCGCTGCCGTGGTGAATCAGGTGAAATACGACCGTCTGACGGGACTGTACAGTAAGGAGTTTTTTTATCAGCTTATGAAGGATATACTGATGCGGAATCCGGACGACAGGTATGATGTCATCTGTTCTGATATTGAAAATTTTAAACTCATCAATGATGTATTTGGAAACACTACTGGAGACCAGCTGCTCTGCGGCATTGCACATATGTATGAGCAGGAAGTGAAGGGGATGGGAATCTGCGGAAGGCTGAATGCAGACCAGTTTGTCTGTATGATAGAACATAGGGAAGATTACAGAGATGATATTTTCCGGAAAGCCAATGAACAGATTAATAATCTTCTGGACGGCGGGACGATTGTGATGAAGTGGGGAATTTACTCGGCGGCGGACCGGATGCTGTCTGCTGAGCAGATGTGTGACCGGGCACTTCTGGCTGCCCGCAGTATTAAAGGACAGTATGGAAAATATTATGCATTATACGACGATAAACTTCGCAGCAGTCTTCTGCATGACCAGGCCATCGCGGACAGTATGGAGGACGCCCTGTCCGGAGACCAGTTTCAGATCTATCTACAGCCCAAATACCGGATTATAGACGGAGCTCTGGCCGGGGCAGAGGCATTGGTGCGCTGGGAACACCCGGAGTGGGGAGTCCAGTCACCGGCAAATTTTATTCCTCTTTTTGAGAAAAACGGATTTATAACGAAAATGGACCAATATGTTTGGGAGAAGACATGCAGAGTGCTTCAGGAATGGGAAGACAAGGGTTATCCACAGATTCCGGTATCTGTAAATGTTTCAAGGGCAGATATTTTTAACGCAGATTTATCCTGTATTCTCCAGAGAACCGTCAAAAAATACGGACTGCACCCTTCCAGGCTGCATTTGGAGATTACAGAGAGTGCATACACAGAAACCCCTTCCCAGATCATAGATACCGTTGCGCATCTGAGGGAGATGGGATTTGTGATAGAAATGGATGATTTCGGGAGCGGTTATTCTTCACTGAACATGCTGAACAATCTGCCCATCGATATACTCAAGCTGGATATGCAGTTTATCCAGAGCGAAACGGCCAAGCCAGTCAGCCAGGGAATCATGAAATTTATTATCAGTCTGGCACGATGGATGCATCTGAGTGTTGTGGCGGAAGGGGTTGAGACGAAGGAGCAGCTGTCCAGACTGGAAGAGGCTGGATGCGATTATGTGCAGGGTTATTATTTTGCAAAGCCTATGCCGTGCCGTGAGTTTGAAAAGCTGCTGGCAGAGGAGTCTGTCAGTACATTGTTCAAAAACAAAAAAGAGGAGTCTGAGCCGGAGGAAAAGAAAGAAGTCCTGATCCTTGCCGAAGAGGACAGTACCTTCAGAAAACAGATAAAGAGCGGGCTTAAAAAGGAGTTCTGCGTGTTCGAAGCCTGTGACGGCAGA
>NZ_FR889188.1:0-15322 GCF_000432215.1 Anaerostipes sp. CAG:276 | reverse complement strand
TGTCATGGTATAAAAAAAGGACCGCCGGTGTTATATTGAGTCTTACACTGCCGGGGCCGGATGTGCTGGCTGTGGCAGAGCAGATGAAGAGAGACAGGGATCTTGAAAGTATACCGGTCATTGTCTCCTCAGAGCCGGACCCGGAAGCAGAGGAGAAAGCCCTGGAGGCTGGAGCAGATGATTTTATCGGCAGTCCATTTGCCGTGAAAAGTTTGCTGAAAAGGCTCCGGAGAACCCGTGAGGCCATTCATCTGCGTGCTCGTGAAGAACTATTTCAGGCAGATCAGGGATTGTACCACGGGAAAGAAGAAGGCAGAGAAAGCTGCAGTTTATGGGGGGGGGAAGAAGGATATGGAGGAACAAAGAAACGCATCTGAAGCTGTACGGGATTTATGCAGATGCTGGTTCGAGCAGCGGGATGCAGAAAAAACAGCCGGATATCTGTCTGAGGATATCAGTTTCATCGGAACCGGAGAAAGAGAATATGCCTTTGGCAGGGAAGAAATGGTTCGGTATCTGCATCAGGATATTGAGGAGATACCCGAGCCGTTCAAAATAAGCATTTCTGTGGTTTGCGAACAGGTGCTCGGCGAAGGTGTCGTCATGATTTCTCAGGAAATGATACTTTCCAACTCCGTTTACGCATGGAGTCTGAGGGGGCTGTTTAATCTGGAGCAGACCAGGGAGAGCTGGCTTGTGCGGAGTATTCATTTTTCGGAGTCGGCGGTGAGTCAGGGGGAAGCAGAGCATTATCCGAAAACACTGGTGGTGTAGAATTTGTCTTCCCAGCGTCAGCAGATCTTGAACGATTCACTTGCAGGAGGGATGATCGGCGGATACCTGGAAACAGGATTTCCATTTTATTTTATAAACCGCAGAATGTTAAGTTATCTTGGATATGACAGAGAAGACGAATTCATTTCTGATATACAGGGCATGCTGCCCAACAGCATACACCCCGGGGACCGGGAGAAAGCCGTTGCCGATGCTAAATTCCAGCTGGATGGCGGAGACGAATATACACTGGAATACCGTATGAGAAAAAAAGACGGTTCCTATATATGGGTGCACGATGTTGCACATAAGGTTGTGACAGAAGATGACCGTGATGCCATTATATCGGTCTGTATTGATGTTACGGCACAGAAAAAGGCCCAGAACGAGATTGTACATATTTACAATAATATCCCCGGTGCCGTGTTTCGCTGCCGGTTTGATGATAAGTTTTCTGTCATAGCGGCGAATGACGGGCTGTTTGATTTCATAGGTTATACCCGCGAAGAATTTGCCGCCATGGGAAATCATATGGCAGCAGTGATTCATCCAGATGATATGGCCGTAATGAAAGAAAAACTGCAGGAACAGCTGAAATACGGCAGCACGATCCACAATGAGAACAGGCTGATCCGTAAAGATGGAGAGATCGTATGGATTTCGATCCAGGCGCAGCTGTTTACGGAAGAAGATGGAGAACATCATTTTTACTGTGTATTCGTTGACATTACGGAAGAAAAGCTTTTGCAGGACAGAGTCAGGGAAGTATATGAGAAGGAACTGGCTTATTTTGCAGATATGTCATTGAATGGAGGCAGCATCCAGGGAAGAATGAATGTAACGCAGAATGTTGTGGAGAACTATGTGGCATCTGAGGAAGCCGGAGTGACGGAGATTGGCAGGAGTTATCAGTATACGATAGAAAAGGTGGCAGAGTCAGCATCAGATCCCGTCTACGGCAATCAAATCAGAGAAGAAATGCGGCGGGAAAAAGTTATAGCAGACTATGCGGCGGGAAAGGTGGATTATAATTTTCATTATCTCAGAAAACGCAGCGACGGCAGTGTGTTCTGGAGCAGTACGAACTTCCGATCTTATCTAAATCCGGAAACAGGAGATATCATCATTTTCTTCTACACTTCAGATGAGACGGAGCAGAAAATGCAGGAGTAACTGCTCAGTAAGATTACAGATCTGGACTATGATATGATCGCCGACATTGATATTGTAAAGGACAATTACCGCCTGCTTTCCTTTGATCTGAAGGCAAATAATACGATACCAATGCAGGGAAAATTTCAGCAGGAGATCCGCGGTCTTGCAAACCGTTTTATGGATGAGGAAGCCCGGAGGATTTATCTGGGTAATCTTGACTACAACTACATGATTCGCAAACTGTTAGAAGATGAATCTTATTCTTTTATGATGGAAATGAGGGATCAGCAGGGGAATCTTCAGGTGAAGCGGTGTGAAGTTTTCTACATTGACAGGGATCTCGGACGTGTCTGCCTTGCCAGGGTCGATGTGACAGAGATTGTGAGACAGGAACAGCGGCAGAAACAGGAACTGGCCGCTGCGCTGGCCGGTGCCGAGCAGGCCAATGCGGCTAAATCTGATTTTCTGTCCCGCATGAGCCATGAAATCCGAACGCCGATGAATGCAATCATTGGAATGTGCACCATAGCGGCTCAGTCTATCGGCAATGAAACTAAAGTGGAGGACTGTATTTCAAAGATTGGAATTTCATCCAGGTACCTTCTGTCTTTAATCAATGACATCTTAGACATGAGCCGGATCGAGAGCGGAAAGATGCTGCTGAAAAATGAAAAGATTCCGATGGAGGAGTTTATAAACGGCATCAATTCCATCTGTTATGCCCAGGCAGATGCAAAAGGCGTTGATTATGACTGCGTCGTAGATCCGATGATCGATGATTACTATATTGGAGACGCAATGAAGCTCCAGCAGGTTTTGATCAATATTATCGGGAATGCGGTCAAGTTTACCGAGGAGGGCGGAAAAATCACGTTTTCTACGCTGCGCCTCAAAAAAACGAAAAATGATGTGACTCTGCGTTTCATAATAAATGACACCGGAGTGGGAATGGATGAAGAGTTTCTTCCCCACATTTTTGAAACATTTTCACAGGAGAGTACCGGGATTACTTCTGTCTATGGCGGCACGGGGCTTGGACTCGCCATTTCTAAAAGCATCGTGGATATGATGGACGGAAGGATTAACGTGCGCTCCATAAAAGGGGTGGGATCAGAATTTACCGTGGATGTGAAGCTTGGAATCACAGAAGAAGAAAAACTGCGTCATCATCAGAAACAGCATAGCTATAATTTTGATCACCTCAGTACGCTTGTGGTGGACGATGATGTGACTGTATGCGAGAGTGCGGTAGTGACTTTAAAAGAAATGGGGATCAAGGCAGAGTGGGTAGACAGCGGATACAAAGCGGTGGAACGGGTACGGCACCTGTGGGATATCGGTAATTATTTTGACATGATTCTCATTGACTGGAAGATGCCGGAGATGGACGGTATTGAAACCGCCCGCCGTCTGCGCAGGATTGTAGGCCCTGAAGTAACGATCATCATCATGACAGCATATGACTGGATTTCCATCGAACAGGAAGCTAAGACCGCAGGGGTCAATCTTCTTATGAGCAAGCCGATGTTTAAATCTTCTCTGATTTCAGCTTTTACAAAAGTGCTCGGGCAAAAAGAGGAAGAAAAAATTCCGGAAGAAAAAATAGATTTTGAGTTTAACGGCAGGAGGATTCTTCTGGTTGAGGACAACGCACTGAATACGGAAATTGCAAAGATGCTGCTGGAAGTAAAGGGATTTGCCGTTGAAACGGCAGAAAATGGTCTTCGTGCCATGGAAATGTTCAGTAAATCCGAGCAGGGGCATTACGATGCGATCCTCATGGATATCCGGATGCCGATCATGGATGGTCTTGCTGCTGCTGCCAATATCCGGAATTTGAGCAACGAAGATGCTCAGGATATTCCGATCATAGCCATGACAGCCAATGCATTCGACGATGATGTGGAGAAAAGTAAGGCGGCTGGGATGAATGCTCATCTGGCGAAGCCAATCGAGCCGGACAGATTATACAGGACATTATATGATTTTATATACGGCGGTGAAGAATAGGCATATTCAAATTTGATAGTACAGAACAAACATTCGAATTTGTTCTGTACTTTTTTCGTGGGGTCTGATATAATCAAGTCTGATACACAGAGTATGACATTTTCCACATGATTTCCGTTCGGCTCTTAGAATGCCTCACTCCAATCGTGTAGAAAATGGACATATTATCTGCTGGAGCAGGCTGCTTAGAAGTCAAAGGTGCCACTTTTCGAAAGTTATTTACCGCTATTGGAGGAGCGCATTTCTAAGCGCGCCTACCCTAAGGGTATAAAGTGCAGTGTGCCCTGTGGGTATGATATTTCAGTGAATGGGAATCATAATTATGGGAATTTCTATCCCTTTTTTCAATATACGGAGGTGTATATTTATGGATCATTTTGAATTGGTATCTGAATTTGAGCCTACCGGGGATCAGCCGGAAGCGATCAGACAGCTGGTTTCCGGATTTAAGCAGGGGAATCAGTTTGAAACGCTGTTAGGGGTTACAGGTTCAGGAAAAACGTTTACAATGGCAAATGTCATTCAGGAATTAAATAAACCTACACTGATCATTGCCCATAACAAGACTCTGGCAGCACAGCTCTACAGTGAATTTAAAGCATTTTTTCCACATAATGCGGTGGAATATTTTGTGAGTTACTATGATTATTATCAGCCGGAGGCCTATGTGCCTTCCACAGATACCTATATTGAAAAAGACTCTTCCGTCAACGATGAGATTGATAAACTGAGACACAGCGCCACAGCCGCTCTCATAGAGAGGAAGGATGTGATCGTAGTATCCAGTGTTTCCTGTATCTACGGGATAGGAAGCAAGGAAAATTACTCTGAGATGATGATTTCCTTAAGACCCGGTATGGAGAAGGACAGGGATCAGGTGATCGATGAACTGATCAATATTCAGTACGTCCGAAACGAACTGGATTTTAAAAGGGGAACCTTCCGGGTGAAAGGTGATGTTCTGGAGATTCTTCCGGTCTCTACATTTGAGGAGGCTGTCCGGGTAGAGTTTTTTGGAGACGAGATCGACAGGATCGTGGAATTTGATGTTCTCACGGGAGAGGTCAAGAGAAGCATTAACTTTCTCGCCATATTTCCTGCATCCCACTACGTAGTGCCTCAGGAACAGATTGAGCAGGCCATCGTCAATATCAAACAGGAGCTGGCCGAGAGGGTGAAATATTTTCAGGAAAATGACCAGCTGATCGAGGCACAGAGGATTGCGGAACGAACGAATTTTGATATAGAGATGCTGAGGGAGACCGGGTTCTGTTCCGGCATCGAGAATTATTCCAGGCATCTGACCGGGGGTAAACCAGGGGAACCGCCAAGCACGCTGATCGATTTCTTTGGGGATGATTTTCTCGTGATCGTGGACGAGTCCCATATCACAGTGCCGCAGATCGGCGGAATGTATTCCGGAGATCAGTCCAGAAAGTCTACCCTGGTGGATTTCGGATTCCGTCTGCCGTCCGCGAAGGATAACCGACCGCTGGAATTCAGCGAATTTGAGAGCAAGATCGATCAGATGATGTTTGTTTCCGCAACGCCGAGCAAGTATGAAGCAGAGCATGAACTTCTCAGGGCAGAACAGATCATCCGCCCGACCGGACTTTTAGATCCGCCGATCGATGTGCGTCCGGTAAAAGGACAGATTGACGACCTTTTATCTGAAGTGCATAAAGAGACGGAACAGGGACATAAAGTTCTGGTTACCACTCTCACAAAGCGGATGGCGGAGGAGCTGACCGATTACATGAGGGAGGTTGGAATCCGTGTTAAATATCTGCATTCTGATATTGATACTCTTGAGCGTACAGAGATCGTCAGGGATTTGAGGATGGACGTGTTTGATGTGCTTGTCGGCATCAATCTGCTGAGAGAGGGACTGGATATTCCGGAGATCACACTCGTCGCGATCTTGGATGCAGATAAAGAAGGCTTTTTAAGATCAGAGACTTCTCTGGTGCAGACAGTGGGCCGTGCGGCGCGAAACAGTGAAGGACATGTTATCATGTACGCCGACAATATGACGGATTCCATGGAAGCCGCCATCAGTGAGACAAACCGCAGACGGGCGATCCAGGATCAGTACAATAAAGAGCACGGTATTACACCGCAGACGATTCAGAAGGATATACGTGATCTGATCAAGATTTCCGATGAGGAAGAAGCAGAGCAGTCCAATGAAAAAGATATCGAGTCTATGAACAAGAAAGAACTGAAGGAAAATATTGAACGGCTCACCAAGAAGATGAACAGGGCGGCGGCAGAGCTGAACTTTGAGGAGGCCGCAGCGCTGCGGGATGAGCTGAAAGAATATAAAATTGCTTACAGAGATTATGATAAGTAAGGAGATACTATGAAGAAGGATGTTATCCGGATCAGAGGAGCGAAAGAACATAATTTAAAAAATGTGGATTTACAAATACCCAGGAACGAGTTCGTTGTTCTCACAGGACTGAGCGGTTCCGGGAAATCCTCCCTGGCATTCGATACAATTTATGCGGAAGGGCAGAGGAGATATATGGAGTCTCTGTCCTCCTATGCAAGACAGTTTCTCGGACAGATGGAAAAGCCGGATGTAGACAGTATTGAAGGTCTGTCGCCCGCTATTTCCATCGACCAGAAATCTACCAACCGAAATCCCAGGTCCACAGTGGGCACAGTGACGGAAATTTATGATTATTTCCGTCTGCTGTACGCCAGGATCGGGATTCCGCACTGCCCTAAGTGTGGGAAACCGATCAGCAGACAGACCGTAGACCAGATGGCAGACCGGATCATGGAACTTAAAGAGGGAACAAAGTTTCAGCTTCTGGCGCCGATCGTCCGCGGAAGGAAGGGAAGGCACGAAAAGATTTTCTCAAATGCCAAGAGAAGCGGGTATGTCCGTGTCAGGGTTGACGGAAACATTTATGATCTGGAGGAAGAGATCACACTGGACAAAAATAAAAAGCACAGCATTGAGATCGTTGTGGACCGGCTGGCAGTGCGCCCGGGGATTGAAAAGAGACTGACGGATTCTATTGAGACAACGCTGGACCTGGCGGACGGATTAATGACTGTGGATATTATTGGAGGAGAACCGATGAATTTCAGCCAGAGTTTTTCCTGTCCTGACTGTGATATCAGCATTGACGAGATTGAGCCGAGAAGCTTTTCTTTTAACAATCCGTTCGGAGCCTGCCCGGTATGTCACGGTCTCGGATATAAGATGGAATTTGATGTGGATCTTATGATTCCTGACCCAAAACTGAGCATTGCGGAAGGTGCGATTCAGGTGATGGGCTGGCAGTCCTGTACAGACAAGAAAAGTTATACCCGGGCGATCCTCGATGCTCTTGCAAAAGAATATAAATTTGACCTAAACACACCTTTTAAAGACTATCCGAAAAAGATCAGAGACGTGATTCTTTACGGAACAAATGGAAAAGAAGTGAAGGTTCATTATACAGGCCAGAGGGGACAGGGTGTTTATGATGTATCCTTTGAAGGTCTGATCAGGAATGTAGGCCGAAGATACCGGGAATCCTCTGAATCTATGAAGGCAGAGTACGAAAATTACATGACGGTCACCCCATGTGAGGAGTGTCACGGACAGAGACTGAAGGCAGAGTCACTGGCTGTGACTGTGGCAGGAAAAAATATTGCGGAAATGTGTGACATGTCTGTGGGAGAAATTTCTGTCTTTTTGGACGAGATGGAACTGACAGACCGGCAGCAGTTTATTGGAAGCCAGATTTTAAAGGAAATTAAGGCCAGAGTAGGGTTCCTCAACAATGTGGGGCTTGAATACCTGACACTTTCCAGGGCAACCGGAACACTTTCCGGGGGAGAAGCCCAGAGAATACGCCTTGCAACCCAGATCGGATCGGGTCTTGTGGGTGTGGCATATATTTTGGACGAACCAAGCATCGGTCTGCATCAGAGAGACAATGACAAACTCATCAATACCCTGAAAAATTTAAAAGATCTGGGAAATACCCTGCTGGTCGTGGAACACGATGAGGATACGATGCTGGCAGCGGATCATATTGTGGACGTTGGACCCGGAGCCGGAGAGTACGGCGGTGAGATTGTAGCCCAGGGAACCGCCCAGCAGATCATGAAGAATAAAAAATCCATCACCGGTGCATATCTTAGCGGAAGGATTAAAATACCGGTTCCGGAGGAGCGCAGAGAGCCTTCCGGCTGGATGAAGGTAATTGGTGCCAGAGAGAATAACCTCAAAAATATCGATGTGGATATCCCTCTGGGAATCTTTACCTGTGTGACCGGTGTATCCGGTTCCGGGAAGAGTTCTCTGATTAATCAGATTGTTTATAAGAGACTGGCGAAAGAGCTGAACCGTGCAAAAATCAAGGCGGGAAAACACACAGACATCGAAGGCTTTGACCAGCTGGATAAGATCATCGATATTGACCAGTCTCCGATCGGACGGACACCGAGATCAAATCCTGCGACTTACACGGGTGTATTTGATCAGATCAGAGATTTGTTTGCCATGACAAAGGACGCAAGAAGCCGCGGATACAATAAAGGTAGGTTCAGCTTTAATAAAAAGGGCGGAAGATGTGAGGCATGCGCCGGGGACGGGATCATTAAGATCGAGATGCATTTCCTTCCGGATGTGTATGTTCCCTGTGAAGTGTGTCAGGGAAAGAGGTACAACAGAGAAACACTGGAAGTTCTCTACAAAGGAAAGAGCATTTATGATGTCCTGAATATGACGGTTGAGGAAGCCTGTGAATTCTTTTCAAATATTCCGAGCATCAGCCGGAAGATGGAGACGCTGAGAGATGTGGGTCTTTCCTATATCCGTCTGGGGCAGCCTTCCACCCAGCTTTCCGGGGGAGAAGCCCAGAGAATCAAACTGGCTACGGAACTGAGCAAACGGAGTACAGGAAAGACAATCTATATTCTGGATGAACCTACTACAGGACTTCATTTTGCAGATGTCCATAAGCTGGTGGATATTTTGAGCAAGCTGACGGAAGGCGGCAATACCGTCATTGTCATCGAGCACAATCTGGAAGTCATAAAGACTGCGGATTATATTATCGACATAGGGCCGGAAGGCGGAAATAAGGGAGGAACTGTTGTAGCCCAGGGTACTCCTGAGGAGATATGTAAAGCAGAACAGTCTTATACCGGAAAATACCTGAAAAAATATCTGGATAAATAATAAACTGCCGGACATGCGGTGAGCATGCCGGCAGTTTTTGTACGTCGGTTTCGATGCAGCTAATCTTCCATTTGCTTACCGAGGAAAGATGCACCTATTTTTGCGATGGTCAGGTCCTGTTCATTCATTTTGTTTTCATTGGAAAGAATACAGACCAGTCCGATAGCATCTCCTTCGGCAATAATCGTAGCCACAGCCTGATTTGTAAATTCATCAGGAAAATCGGAGATGATCGGAACAAAATTCTGATCTCCCTTGGCTGCGCTGAACTGTCCGCGGTCAATGATGATCTGTTCTGCCTGCTCATGCAGGAGTTTTCCGGACAGTTTTTTTCCGTTCGGACCTGCGGCGGCGATGACGGAATCCTGATCACAGATACAGATTGTATGAGGAAGGGTTGCAGCTATGGACTCAGCGTACTGTTTTGCTATCTGCCCCATTTCCCCGATCGGAGAATATTTTTTTAGAATAATGCTTCCGTCGTGTTCCGTAAATATCTCCAAAGGATCACTTTCTCTGATATGCATTGTCTTGCGGATTTCTTTCGGAATTACGATCCTTCCCAAGTCATCAATACGTCGTACTATTCCTGTTGCTCTCATGTGTTTACGTCTCCTCTCACAAACATATATTTTCCCATGTGGATATTGTTTGCATCGGGAGAAAAAATATACCAAAACTCTTTTTACTATGATATAATTAAAAACTAGAGCGAGATGAAAAGCATAAATTCAATGATAAAAGATAAAGGAGTAAGAGATGAATTTTAAAATTAGATTAACTGCAAAAGATCTGTATCAGTTCTCTATGACCCATGCATATAATGGACAGTCAGGGATTTTTACAGTTATCTGCGTTTTAGTCGGGATTATGATGGTATTCCGCGGCACAGCAGCCGGAGGCGGAATGTATTATGCAATGCTTGGAGTATTAATGATCGCACTTTTCACGATCGTCACACCGCTTATTTTGTATATGAAGGCAAAGAAACAGGCAGCAGGGAATCCAATGTATCAAAACGAAACGGAATATGATCTTCAGGAAGACGGAATTCATGTGGTAATGGGAGATCAAACGGGCATCATTCCCTGGAATCAGATCTTCAAGATCAGACACAGCAGAGGAATGTATATTTTATATACAGGAAAACAAAGTGCATTTATCTATCCTGATGCAGCACTCGGAGAACAGAAAGATGAGATCATGAATTATATTTATCAGCATGTACCGGCCAGTACAAAGCTTCCAAAGTATGCAAAGAGGTCTTAGTATGACAGAAAGCTTCAGTTATGAGGATACATTTCGTACAGGCTTCCTGCTGGGAGAAAAGGCCGGACCTGGAGATGTGTACTGTCTCTGCGGAGATTTAGGAGTCGGCAAGACAGTCTTTACCCAGGGATTTGCAAAGGGTCTTGGAGTAGAGGAACCTGTGCAGAGTCCTACTTTTACGATCGTGCAGGAGTATGAAGAAGGACGTCTGCCTTTTTACCATTTCGATGTCTACCGCATTGGGGATGTGGAGGAGATGGACGAAATTGGATATGAAGATTACATTTACGGGCAGGGAGTTTCTCTGATTGAGTGGGCCAACTTGATTGAGGAGATCCTGCCTGAACATTATACGAAGATTACGATTTCCAAAAACCTGGAACGGGGATTTGATTACCGGGAAATTAAGATTGAGGAGATATAGATGAAGATTTTAGCGTTGGATAGTTCAGGGCTTGTGGCATCGGCTGCTTATCTTGTGGACGGTGTAATGGTTGCAGAGTATACGGTCAATGATAAACTTACCCATTCACAGACGCTGCTTCCCATGCTGGATGTGATGAGAAAACAGGTGGGATTTGAGCTGACGGAACTGGATGCTGTTGCAGCAGCCATGGGGCCGGGCTCTTTTACCGGGCTTCGGATCGGGGCAGCCACAGTAAAAGGGCTCGGCCTGGCTCTGGACAAGCCGGTTATTCCGGTCCCGTCCGTGGACGGCCTGGCTTTTCAGCTGTACGGAGCGCAGGGAATCATCTGTCCCATCATGGATGCAAGAAGGAATCAGGTTTATACCGGATTTTACCGTTTTGAGCGCGGACAGTTTAAAGTAATAAAAGAACAATGTGCCCAGAGCATGCAGGATACGCTGGATCAGCTGGATCAGCTGGCGGATTTTGAGGATACGGTAATTTTCCTGGGGGATGGGGTGCCTGTCCATAGGGAAACGATCTCAGAACAGTTGGGTGAAAAGGCTTTTTTTGCTCCTGAATTTGCGGGGCGGCAGAGAGCCGGTGCAGTGGGGGCACTGGCCGGTATCTATTACCAACAGGGAAAGTTTGTCACGGCAGATGATTTTGAGCCTGAATATTTACGAAAGTCCCAGGCTGAAAGGGAAAGAGAAGAACGGCTGAAACATGAAGAAACCAATATTTGAGGTAAGAGAAAAGGATCTTGCGATGATTGCAGAGCTGGAAAAGCAGTGTTTTTCAGATCCGTGGTCTCTCCGCACGATCGAGGACGCCTTCAGACAAAAGGATTATTTTATATATGTATGGCGTGACATGAAACGCGTCAGCGGTTATGTCATAGGCCGCCTGGCGGCAGATGAGGGAGAACTGCTCAGAGTTGGTGTTCTGCCTTTTATACGGAATTTCGGCATTGGAGCACGGCTGGTCCGCGTTCTGCAGGAGGAGCTTGCAAAAAGATTTGTCTCCGCTGTATATCTGGAAGTGAGAGAATCCAACAAGCCGGCGATCCGCATGTATAAAAAGCAGGGATTTATCGTTCAGGGCCGGCGACCCAAATATTACCGGAATCCGATGGAAGACGCTGTTTTAATGCGCTGGGACGTTCCGGCCCAGTCATTACCAGTAGTATCGGAAGAAAAACCTTCTTATAATGAGACCCATAAGGAGGAGAATGAGATGAAGTGCAACTTATGTGGTCGAACAATCAAAGAGAAGGAAGATTTTTTTAAAGGTGAGAAGGAGTGGGGATATTTTTCAGGCAAAGATCTGGAATGCCATGAATTTTATCTTTGCGAACATTGTTATGATGAACTGGTAAAAAAATTTAAAATACCGGTTTCTGTGAAAGAAAAGAAAGAAGTCTTGACTTAGAAAAAGGATGTAAAATGTTAGATGTATGTTTATTAGGTACCGGGGGCATGATGCCTCTTCCATATCGGAAACTGACGGCGTGCATGACCAGGTTCAATGGCCATGACGTGCTGATTGACTGCGGCGAAGGAACACAGGTGGCGATCAAAGAACGGGGGTGGAGTGTGAAGCCTCTGGATGCCATCTGTTTTACGCATTTTCACGCAGACCATATCAGCGGACTTCCGGGTCTTTTGCTGACACTTGGAAATGCCGAGCGGACGGAACCGTTATTGATCATTGGGCCGAAAGGTGTGGAGCGGGTCGTACAGTCCTTAAGGGTCATTGCTCCGGATCTCCCGTTTGAGATCGAATTTTTGGAATTATCCGGCAAACAACAGGTGATTCCTATGGACGGATATCAGATCGAGGCGTTCCGGGTACAGCATAACATTATGTGCTATGGATATAATATGATCATACCGAGAGCCGGAAAATTCGATCCGGAAAAGGCAAGGCAGAACGACATCCCGATGAAGTACTGGAGCCGTCTTCAGAAAGGCGAGACGATAGAAGCCGACGGACGTATCTTAACCAGTGATATGATCCTCGGTGAATCAAGAAAAGGGATTAAACTGACTTATTGTACGGACACAAGACCTGTCCCTTTCATAGCAGAAAATGCCCGTGGTGCAGATCTGTTCATCTGTGAGGGCATGTATGGGGAAGAAGGCAAAGAGAAAAAGGCAAAAGAGTATAAACATATGACATTTTATGAAGCTGCAAGGCTTGCGAAACAGGCAGATGTGGGTCAGCTCTGGCTGACCCATTACAGCCCGTCTTTGGTAAGACCAGAGGAATTTATGGGAAAGGTCAGAGAAATCTTTCCGAGATCCAAGGCCGGAAAGGACGGAAAAACGGTTACTTTGGATTTTTGTGAGGAATAGGGAGCGGACAATGGATAAAAATATTAAAATACTGGCAATTGAATCTTCCTGCGATGAGACTGCCGCCGCAGTAGTGGAAAATGGGAGAAGTGTCAAATCCAATATTATTTCATCACAGATAGAACTACATAAGCTGTACGGCGGAGTCGTACCGGAGATCGCATCGAGAAAACATATCGAAAAGATCAACTATGTGATCAGAGAGGCGCTGAATGAGGCGGGTGAGACTTTGGATTCTATTGATGCGGTAGCAGTTACCTATGGACCAGGACTCGTTGGAGCTTTGCTCGTGGGTGTAGCGGAGGCAAAGGCAATCGCTTTTGCTAAAAACAAGCCCCTGGTAGGGGTGCATCATATTGAAGGGCATATTTGTGCCAATTATATAGAACACCACGAGCTGGAACCTCCGTTTTTATGTCTTGTTGTATCCGGCGGACATACACATCTGGTGGATGTAAAAGATTACGGTGTCTATGAAATCATCGGGCGTACTAGGGACGATGCTGCGGGAGAGGCCTTTGACAAGGTGGCCAGGTCCATCGGTCTCGGCTATCCTGGAGGTCCAAAGATCGAAGCTCTGGCAAGAGAAGGCAATAAAGAAGCGATTAAGTTTCCAAGGGCAAAAGTGGACGATGCGCCGAATGATTTCAGTTTCAGCGGACTGAAGTCCTCTGTTCTGAATTATCTGAATAAGTGTGAGATGAAGGGGGAAGAAGTAAACCGGGCAGATGTGGCGGCTTCTTTTCAGGAAGCTGTTGTGGATGTGCTCAGTACTCACGGCGTTGAAGCGGCAAAGAATCTCGGCTACCGGAAACTTGCGATTGCCGGGGGAGTGGCTTCCAACGGAGCTTTCAGGGAGAAAATTCAGACCAGATGCCGGGAAGCAGGAATTGCATTTTATCATCCATCACCCATATTATGTACAGATAACGCGGCAATGATCGGAGCCGCAGGGTATTATGAATATATGAACGGAGCCAGAAGCGGCTGGGATCTGAATGCGGTTCCGGGGTTGAAGATCGGCCAGAGATAAACAATTAGGAGATGCCATGAAGGAGAAAATCGTAGCCATAGTACTTGGCGCGGGAGAAGGGAAACGCATGGGGAGCGGGATTCCCAAACAGTATATGATCATTAAGTCGAGACCTCTGATCTACTACGCCCTAAAAGCTTTTGAACACAGTCCGGTGGATGAAGTCATCTTAGTAACCGGAGAGGATGAGATTGACTATTGTAAGAAATATATTGTAGACAAGTATCAGTTTGAAAAGGTGAGCAGAATCGTAGCCGGAGGCCGGGAACGGTACGAGTCTGTCTATCTCGGGCTGAGAAGCATTGGAGAGGCAGACTATGTCTTGATTCACGACGGAGCGAGGCCGATGCTGAATGCCGATATCATACGGAAATGTATTATCAATGTGCGCAGGCATAAAGCTTGTGTGGTCGGTATGCCTTCAAAAGATACAATCAAGGTCGTAGACAATGACACTTATGCTGTTTCGACACCTCCAAGAAGAAAGCTCTGGCAGGTCCAGACTCCTCAGTGTTTTGATTTTAATCTGATCTATGATGCCTATCAGAAGTTGATGGACAGTGGAGATACTACGGCAACCGATGACGGTATGGTACTTGAAAATTATGGAGATCAGAGAGTTAAAGTGAAGCTTATTGAAGGAAGTTATGACAATATTAAGGTGACAACTCCCGAGGATGTGAGAATCGCAGGAAGCCTTGTGAAGGCCAGAAAACTGTTCCGGTTCCTGCACAATGTCCATGATAAGATTATTTATCTGCAGATGAAGATACTGCAGAAGCGGTTTTTTACAAAAAAGAAAAAATAGTTTACAGATTTTATTCTAAGTATTTTAAAAATAATCAGATACATTTCATGTGCAGTGACAGACGAAAATCTGCCTGATTGCGGCATGAGTCCGTCAGATACCAAAAAAATAAACTTTTTTCAAAAAACTTGTTGACAAGTGTAGGAGCGTTTGGTATTATATACAAGCGTCACCGAGAGAGGCGCTCAAAAAACAAACAAAACAAGTACCTGGAGAGGTATCGAAGTGGTCATAACGAGGCGGTCTTGAAAACCGTTTGTCCGCAAGGGCGCGTGGGTTCGAATCCCACCCTCTCCGTTACTTTGAAGATCAGCATTAGCT
>NZ_FR889187.1:12797-24089 GCF_000432215.1 Anaerostipes sp. CAG:276 | reverse complement strand
TGGCAAGCCAGAGATCTTCTTATGTACATGGTGTGACCATCAATGTAGCCGGCGGAAAAACAAGAGGTTAGGCTCCATACGGAGAAAAGGTGGTATTAGGTAAGCTTATGAAACTTTTTAATGATGAAAACAGAATGGCTGCTCTGTTGAGGAACGTGGAGGTACAGGATTCCTCCGACGTAGAACGCATTGCGGCGAAGCTCAGCGTTTCCACAAAGACTGTGCGGAACGATGTAAAAGAGCTGAACTGCCTGATGGGCGGATATGCAGTCATCAGCAATAAAAAAGGACAGTATAAGCTTATTGTATTCGATCAGAAGGGTTATGAGGAGATTCGAGATAAGATCTACGAACAGGAAGAATATTTTAATTCCCCTCAGACAAGGATGGCGTATATTTTCTGGCAGCTGATGGATGCCAAAAAGCCGTATCTGATCGATGACCTGTCGGAGGAGATGAAGGTAGGGAGAACGACAACCGTCGGAGATTTAAATCGTATCCGGGAACAGATAAAAAAGTATGATCTGACAGTGGAAGGAAAGGCAAACACAGGGCTCTCCCTTTGCGGGGAAGAGATTAAGATCCGCCTGTTTCTTCTGGAAAATGTCTATGAGCAGATTTATCTCAACTATCCGCTGGGCAGCCGGTTAAGGCAGCTTTTGTATGATATGCAGACAGAATATTCTCTGGATGCCTTGGGATTCGGACAATTTTTCAGGGCATTTGTAGTCATGATCGACCGCCTTGGGAACGGACATACGATTGAATCTCTGGACCACAGGTATCTGGAGCTTTATGACAGCAAAGTATACGAGATTGCGGACGAATTTGCGGACAAAGTGGAAGAGGCTGTTCCGTTCAAAATACCAAAACCAGAGAGGATCTTCCTCTGTCTGCCTATTGCAGGGATGAGGACTCCTGTTAATACGGAAGGGGAGAACTATATCCAGATTTCAGAAGAGGCGGCAGATCTGATTATTGAGATTTTAGACCGCATCCGGGATGAGATCGGTGTTACAGTGATCGTAAATGAACTGTTTGATGATTTTGTCTATCATGTATTTTTTATGATCAACCGGCTGAAATATGGATTTCATATCCGGAATGCTTTGGTGGAAGAAGTAAAAGATGAATACTCCGTTGCCTACACGATGGCCGGCATAGCCAAAGATGTCATCGAAACGAGGACCGGAGTCGAGGTGACGAAGGACGAGCTGGGGTTTCTGGCAATGTATTTCGGCGTGTTTCTTTTAGAACAGGCGCCGGAACAGAAGCAGTACAGAATTGCCATTGTATGCGGCTCAGGAAAGATCATCGGAAGACTGATCGCCAGCCAGCTGAAAAATATTTTTGAGGTGGAACCGGCTATCGATTATTATTTTAATGGAGATTTTGAGGCGGAAAAAGAAGATTCCTACGACTTGATTATTACGACAACAAATTTAAAGACAAAAGGGCCGACACCGATTATTGATATTGATGAGGTGTTCGACAAGAATCTGCTGAAAAGTAAAGTAGAAAGTGTAAAAAATATGGCGGAGATGGGAATACCGATTCGCCGGGGAATTGATTCAGTGTTCCTGAACATGCTGGACGAGGAACGGTTCTTTGTGCTTAGGCCGGAACTTGGCTATGAAGAGAATGTGGACATGATGACCGAAGAACTGTATAAACAGGGACTTGTGGACGAAGGCTTTGAGGAGAGAATCCGCATTCGGGAACAGGAATCGACAATGATATTTGAAAAAAATATTGCTTTTCCTCATACGACGAATAAACTGCAGAAGCTGACCCTTGCCTTCGGTGTATTTCCGGAAGAAGAGAAGGCAAAGGGAGAGGACGAAGTTCAGCTGGTGTTTTTGCTGGCCATCCCGGAAGAAATGAAAAATGATTCCGTGCTGATTCAGCTCTATGACAACATGCTGGCGATCGCCCATGAGCCAGACGTGGTGAAGAAGCTTCGGCAGATGAAGAGTTACAGGGAATTACTTCTGTATTTTGTGGAAGAGAACAATATTTTTAAATAAGGTTAAGGAGGATGCGTATGTCATACTATTTATTGATTGCAGGAGCGCTGCTGACGGCATTTATACTGCAGTTTCTGTTTTCAATGGTTCAGATGAAGGGCTTTAACGTCCACTACGGAAGAATGAGAAAAATCGGAAGAGTGGCAATCGGAAAAAGCAAAGGCGGTTTTCATGCCGGAGCTATGGTGATGTTTGCAATTGATAAACGTGGCATGATCAAAGAAGGATGTTTCATGCGGGGATTTACAATCTTTGCACGATTTAAGAAGTTTGATGATTTCAACGGAAAGAATGTGGGACTGATTACGAAAGAAGACTGCAAAGGCATGGAATATTCTTTGAGACGATCCGTTTTGAATGCAGCCTCCAACTACAACACGATCATGGACGGAGGCGAAGTAGTGGAGACGCCGGGACTCTTGACGAGAATTGCGGACATGCTTCTCGGCAAATCCAGAAAAGCCTGCAAATAGGAAGGAGAAATATATATGAACGTTATTGTAAAATTTGCGTCAGGATTTATGGGATTATTTGACACTGGTGCCCAGACTTTTATCGGATGGGTGTCAGGAATTGTACCGAAAGTATTACTGTTACTTATTTTAATGAACACCATCATCGCATTGGTTGGACAGGACAGGATCAACAAATTTGCGAAGGTGTGCTCTAAAAATGTTATTTTGGCTTATGGGGTGCTGCCATTTATCGCGGCATTCATGTTAGGTAACCCAATGGCGCTTTCTATGGGTAAATTCCTGCCGGAACGCCAGAAACCAAGCTACTATGCATCAGCAGCTTATCACTGCCACACAAACAGCGGTATTTTCCCGCATATCAACCCGGGTGAAATCTTCATCTACATGGGAATTGCAGCTGGAATCCAGAAACTCGGCTTAAACGAAACAGACCTTGCACTTCGTTATCTGTTAGTCGGTCTTGTCATGAACTTCTTTGCCGGATGGGTAACTGACTTTACGACAAAGATCGTTATGAAACAGCAGGGAATCGAACTGAGCAACGAGATTAAGTTAGAGGATCAATAAAGAGAGAAAAGGAGGATTCATCATGGCAGAATACAGAGCAATTAAAATTGAAAAAGGAAGCGGCGGATTCGGCGGACCTTTAACCGTAAAACCGGAAGAAGGAAAAGACGTTTTATTATTCATCACCGGAGGAGGAGCAGAACCTGATATCGTTCAGAAGATCGTAGACCTCACCGGATGCCGTGCGGTAAACGGATTTAAGACAACTGTACCGGAAAAGGAAATTTTCCTAGTCATCATCGACTGTGGAGGAACTCTTCGCTGCGGTATCTATCCTCAGAAAAGAATTCCTACCATCAATGTAAACCCGGTCGGAAAATCCGGACCGATGGCGAAGTACATCACAGAAGACATCTATGTATCCGGTGTCGGCATGAACCAGATCAGCGCAGCAGACGGATCTGCGGCTCCGATCAGATCAGAGGCGCCTAAGACAGAAGAAAGAGAATTCAAATACAGTGCAGACAAGAAAGTTTCCGAGCAGATGGGCGGAAACGGCGGAAAGAAATCCAGCTTCATCCAGAAGATTGGTATGGGCGCAGGGAAAGTCGTAGCGACATTCAACGCGGCTGCGAAAGAATCCGTCAACACCGTATTACATACGATTCTCCCGTTCATGGGATTCGTGTCACTGCTGATCGGTATTATCCAGGGCTCCGGTTTCGGAAACTGGTTTGCACAGATGTTAAAACCACTCTGCGGAAATATCGTGGGACTTGTGATCTTAGGACTGATCTGTTCTATCCCGTTCCTGTCCTGTCTGTTAGGGCCTGGAGCCGTTATCGCTCAGATCATCGGTACTCTGATCGGTGTGGAAATCGGAAAAGGAAACATTGCTCCAGGACTTGCACTGCCGGCATTGTTTGCCATCAACACACAGTGTGCCTGTGACTTTATTCCGGTAGGTCTGGGACTTGCAGAAGCAGATCCGGAAACAGTTGAAGTCGGTGTGCCTTCTGTGCTATACTCAAGGTTCATCATAGGTGTGCCGCGTGTGCTTGTAGCATTCGTAGCAAGTATCGGATTATACAAATAATTCAGTTTTAGCAGGAAAGGAAGAAGAACATGATTTATCAGACAACAATCAAAGGAATGGGAGATCAGGTAGAAGCATTTGTCGGAGAGGGGATCTTCGTAACATTTGGGGACAACGCTCCGGATACTTTAAAAGATTTCTGCTACTCTGTAGAAGTGACTCCGGTTCAGGGAGAGATCAAGCCGGGCAGTAAGCTTGTGATCGACGGACAGGAATACAAGATTACCATGGTTGGAGATGTTGCCAGAGAAAACCTGAACAACTTAGGCCACGTAACATACTCATTCAACGGAAGCGGGGAATGCCTTCCGGGAAGCATCTGTGTAGAAAAAACAGATGTGCCGACATTAAAAGTGGGAAGCACAATTTCTATCACAGAATAAATATTATGTTTCATAACAATGGACAATGGGGGACGGAAGCCCGTATGCGGCATCCGTCCCTCTTGTTTTTTTTCAAATTATTTAGTAAAATAGGGAAAGGTGTACCCGGACTGTCAAGAAAGGTACGGGAATGGCCTTTAAAAGAAACAGGACTTCCAAATACCGGGAAAGTGAGAGAGTATGTTGTTTATAATTTTAACTGCAGCTGTAATATTGGGGGCGGCTGTATGTTTTGCGAGTATGAATGAAAATCAAAACTTGTCGTTGGAAGAATATACGGTTGTTTCTGCAAAACTGCCGGAGGAATTTGACGGCTTTAAAATCGTGTTCCTGACAGACCTCCACTGCAATGAATTTGATTACCAGAATAAGGCGCTGATCGACATGATCGACGGCTGCAGTCCCGATGCCGTTTTTGTGGGCGGGGATATGCTTGTGAGCAGGGTGGACTCGTCTTATGAAGTCGCGCTGGATTTGATGAGAGAACTCTCCCGGAGATACCGTATCTATTATGCGGACGGGAACCATGAAATGAGGCTCAAGAGAAATGAGGAAGTCTATGGAGTGGCCTATAAAGAATACGTTCACCAGCTCAAAGAATGCGGAGTCGTTCATCTGTCCAACGAGAGTATCATGGTCGACAGCGGTATTTCTGCCATCTGTCTGACGGCTTATGATATGGAAGAAAAACAGTACCGCAAGTTTCATCCTGCTCCGCCTTCGCTGGAGGAGATGTCGGATGCGCTCGGAGATGCAGATCCGGAATTTTTTCAGGTACTTCTGGCCCACAATCCAAATTATTTCAGGCAGTATTCCAAGTGGGGGTGTGATTTGGTCTTATCCGGGCATTTCCATGGAGGAATGGTCAGACTTCCGAAGATCGGCGGTGTGATATCGCCTCAGTTTCAGCTGTTTCCGAAGTATGATGCGGGAGAATATCAGATCGGTACATCGATCATGATCTTGAGCCGCGGTTTGGGAAATCATTCAATTAAGATCAGGCTGTTTAACAGGCCTGAGGTATCGTGTATTACATTAAAGAAAAAGTAGGACATTTTAATATGGCAGCGATTGATATAAAATTAAATGTTTTTGAGGGACCCTTGGATCTTTTGCTCCATCTGATTGAGAAAAATAAGGTGGATATCTATGACATTCCTATCTCTGAGATCACGGAACAGTATCTTGCCTATATCCGTGAGATGGAGGAGGAAGATCTGGATGTGATGAGTGATTTTCTTGTGATGGCGGCGACACTGCTCAGGATCAAAGCCAAAATGCTTCTTCCGGCCAAAGAAGATGATGAGGAAGAAGGCGATCCGAGGGAGGAATTGGTTTTAAGGCTTCTGGAGTACAAAATATACAAGTACGCGTCCAAAGAACTGAAAGCCAGAGAGTACGAGGCGGAGAAGATCTTTTTTAAAGAAAGGGCCGTGCCGGAAGAGGTGCTCAGATACCGCCGTCCGGTTGACGTCCGGGAGATCACAAGGGATGTCACCATGGAGGATCTGAACAGGATTTTCCAATTTGTCATGCGCAAGAGGGAAGATAAGATCGATCCCATCAGGAGCAAGTTTGGAGAGATCAAACAGGAGGAAGTCCGGCTGGAAGATAAGATGGAAGAAGTGGAATATCTGATCTCTTCCAGGAGACGCATGTCATTCAGACAGCTGCTGGAAGGACAGATGACCAAAGAAAAAGTCGTGGTCACATTTCTTTCAGTTTTGGAACTGATGAAGGTTGGAAAGATACGGGCTGTCCAGGAAAAGATCGGACAGGAAATTATAATAGAGGTGTTGGAGAGGCATGAGACAGAAACAGGCAGTGATTGAGGCAATTTTATTTTCCATGGGAGAGAGCGTCTCGAAGAAACAGCTGATGGCGGCTCTGGATATCCCGGAGGATTTATTTTTTTACTTAATTGATCAGCTGAAAAGAAAATACAACAGAAAAGACAGCGGAATCCGGCTTCTTGAGCTGGACGGTTCTTACCAGCTGTGCACCAGGCCGGAATACTATGATCAATTAATTAAAATTGTAAACCAGCCGAAAAAACCGAAGCTTACCGATGTCATGATGGAGACTTTATCGATCATCGCATATAAGCAGCCGGTGACAAAACAAGAGATAGAAGCCATCCGAGGGGTCAAATGCGACCATCCGGTCAATAAGTTATTAGAGTACAACTTAATCCGGGAGGCCGGGCGTTTAGACGCCGTCGGACGACCGATATTATTCAGAACGACGGAAGAATTCTTGCGCTGTTTTGGAGTGGGATCCATAAAAGAGCTTCCTGAAATTGAACAGGATAAGGTAGAGGACTTTAAACAAGAAGCTCAGGAGGAAGTAAAATATGCATTAGAGGAACTGGAACAAAATTAAGGGAGGACAGCATATGGGAAAAATTACAGGAAACCAGCTTTTGGTAAAGGCATTGAAAGAAGAAGGCGTAGATACCGTCTTTGGGTATCCGGGGGCCTGCGTCATCGATATTTTTGATGAGTTATACAAAGATGACACGATCGACGTGATCCTTCCGAGACACGAACAGGGACTGATCCATGCGGCAGACGGGTATGCAAGGTCTACCGGTAAAGTGGGGGTCTGTCTTGCGACCAGCGGGCCGGGGGCGACAAACCTGGTGACGGGAATCGCTACGGCGAATTATGACAGTGTACCGCTTGTGTGCTTCACCGGGCAGGTGGCGCTTCCGCTGATCGGAAATGATACGTTCCAGGAAGTTGATATTGTGGGCGTGACAAGAAATGTCGCCAAATTTGTGATCGTTGTAAGGGACAGGGCAGATCTGGGACGTATTATCAAAGAAGCCTTTTACATTGCAAGGACCGGGAAACCGGGGCCGGTGCTGATCGATCTGCCAAAAGACGTGATGGGCACCTTCGGCAGCGAGGAGTATCCGGACAGCGTAAATATCAGAGGATACAAACCGAACACAAAAGTACATCACGGACAGGTGATGAGAGCCATGAAAGCTCTTCACAAGTCTAAAAAACCACTATTTTTGATCGGCGGAGGAACAAAGATTGCCGGAGCCCACAAAGAGATGACAAAGCTTGCGGAAATATTGAAGGTACCTGTGGTGTCTACGATTATGGGACGCGGAGTACTGCCAACGGACCATCCGCTCTACTTTGGCAACATCGGCATGCACGGAAACTTTGCGGCAAATGAAGCTATTGCAAACTGTGATGTCCTGTTTTCCATCGGGACGAGATTTAATGACCGGATCACGGGAAAACTTGGTACGTTTGCGTCCAAGGCAAAGATCATACATATTGATATCGACACGGCGGCCATTTCTAAAAATGTAACCGTGGATATTCCGATCGTTGCAGATGCAAAGGAAGCGATTTTAGATATTCTGGAATTGGCACAAAAAGAACCGGCTCTGAATGTGGGGCGCTGGATCTCCATGATGGAGAGCTGGCAGAAATCCCATCCGATCAAGATGGAGGATGCCGAGGGAAATCTGACTCCTCAGATGATCATAGAGGCCATCAACCAAGATTTTAAAGAACCGATCGTTGTCACAGACGTAGGGCAGAATCAGATGTGGGCGACACAGTATGTAGAACTCCATGGAAACCGCCAGCTGCTGACATCAGGAGGGCTGGGTACGATGGGATACGGATTCCCGGCGGCTTTGGGTGCATGTATCGGAAATCCCGGAAGGGAAGTCGTATGCATCAGCGGAGACGGCGGAGCCCAGATGAACATCCAGGAAATGGCGACAGCAGTTGTGCAGGAACTTCCTGTGGTATTCTGTATTTTCAACAACGGATATCTGGGCATGGTGAGACAATGGCAGGATCTCTTCTATAATAGAAGGTTCGCAAGCACATGTCTGAAATATAGAAAGAGCTGCAAAGGCAACTGTACGCCGGAGAACCATCCGTGCCCTCCGTATACACCGGATTTCGTGAAACTTGCGGAGAGCTATGGAGCTCAGGGTATCCGTGTGACCAGGCCGGAAGAGATTGATGCGGCATTTGAGAAGGCAAAAGAAAAGACTGACGGACCGACATTGATCGAATTCATTATTGACAGCGAGCAGCTGGTATTCCCGATGATGAAGACAGGCGGTTCCATCAACGAAATGATTATGGATCGATAGGAGGTTTTTCTATGGAAAAAAGATGGTTATCCTTATATGTTGAAAACCGTGTGGGAGTGCTGGCGAGGATTGCGGGTCTGTTCTCAGGAAAATCCTACAATCTGCAGAGTCTCACGGTGGGAACGACAGAAGATGAGACGGTGTCCAGAATGACGATAAGCGTAGAAAGCGATGACGCCACCTTTGAGCAGATCAAAAAGCAGCTGAACCGCAGCGTGGAAGTGATCAAAGTTATGGATTACACAAACATGTCGATCCGCATGAAAGAGATCATGTTTATCAAGGTGAAAGGCTGCACCCAGAAGGACAGAAATGAAGTGTTCCAGATGGCACAGGTTTTCAAATTCCGTGTGAAGGATATGGGGAAAGACAGTATTTTGATCGAATCTGTGCGGACAGAAGCAAAGAACAATTCGATATTAAAAGTTTTTAAGAAGAGATTTTCCAGCATTGAGGTTGTGCGGGGCGGAAGCGTCGCGATCGATTCTATCAGTATGCAGGACAGATAAGAAGACATTTTCTACATGATTTCCGTTCGGCTCTTAGAATGCCTCACTCCAATCATGCAGAAAATGGATATAATATCTGCCGGAGTAGATAGGGTCTAAATAGAAGGCACCATCCTGCGGCAGGAATAAAAGGTTATATACATGCAAAGGCTTAGGGGCAGACAGGCTCCTGAGCCTTTGCTTGTTTACAGCATACCTTATCGCGCGAAGGGTATGAAATACGGTGTGCCCTGTGGGCATTCTTATTTTGTGAAAAAACTGTGAACATTTATTTGATGAGTTGACAGACGGAAAAATAATTGTTATATTACATATAGAACAAATAAACAACATATAACAGTGCGGGATTCCCGCACAGAAGATAGAATAGGAGGAATGACTTATGTTGATGCCAAGTATTTTTGGAGAAAATCTTTTTGACGGATGGATGGACCGGGCGTTTAAAAATGCATTTCCTGCTGACCGTTTTGGCTTTGGAGATTTTGAACGCGGCATGAAGACAGATATTAAAGATACTGAAGACGGATATGAATTAAGTATGGAACTTCCCGGTTTCAGCAAGGAGGACATTTCCGCCCAGCTGAGAGACGGTTATCTGACTATCAGTGCGGCAAAGAACGAAGTAAAAGACGAGAAAGACAAAGAGGGAAACTATATACGGAAAGAGCGTTATTCCGGAAAGTGCAGCAGAAGCTTCTACGTCGGAAAAGAACTGAAACAGGAAGATATCAGGGCGAAGTTTGACAATGGCGAACTGGTGCTGAGATTTCCAAAGGCTGAGGAAAGAAAAGAAGTACCGTCAGAGGAGTTCATTTCAATAGAAGGATAACGCTGAAAGATTTGACCGGGGTGCTGAAAAGGCATCCCGGTATTGTTATTTCATAGGAAAGCTCTACGATCTTTCCTATGAAATAACGCTCTGCGGGTTGTACACAGCAATATCATACAAGAAATTTCTTGCCGTACAGGTTACAATAGAGCCTGTCAAAAAATCTGTTCACAAATGGAGGAATCAAATGGATATTGCGAATGAAAAATGTGTGGTTGTCATCGACGGGGAGCTTCCTGCCGGGATTGCGGTAAATACAGGGGTGATCCTTGGTATGACCATGGGGAAACATATGCCGGGGGCTATAGGCACGGATGTCATGGACAGCGGAGGAAACGAACATATGGGGATCATAACTTTTCCCGTTCCTGTTTTAAAAGGCAGCCGGAAAGTATTAAAAGAACTAAGAGAAAAAGTGAACCAGCCCGAATTCAGCGAACTCATCGCTGCAGATTTTTCGGATCTGGCACAAAGCTGTATGATTTATGACGAGTTCGCGGAAAAGATGTCAAAGACGCCGGGGGAACAGCTCAATTACCTTGGAGTGGCTCTTTGCGGACCTAAAAAGATGGTGAATAAATTAACCGGGAGTCTGCCTCTTTTAAGGTAAAAACAAAAGAAAAAAGGAAACACACACAGATGTTTTGATAAGTCTTCATATATAGTTCTCCAATTCATGGGAACTCCGGTTATAAGATGGTCTTTCAGCCCATCTTTTTTTATTCCATAGGAAAGTTCGTCCTATGGAATAAAAGGCCCTGCGGGCAGGATGCGCAGCTTCGCGCGCGGAACAAAAGCTGTGCTTAGAGAAAACTGGTTCGCGAGGTGTGTGAAGCACACTTTTGTTTGCTTCCTGAGAAAAAAGACAGATCATATTGTTAAAATTGTGACGATATTAAGTTGATTTTAGGGGATACAATGTCTAAAAATATATAAAAGTTTTCTAAATAAAAAAACGAACATATGGCTGTATTTAAAAAAGTACAATCTATACTGCATACAAAAGACCGAAACAAACGGCTTAAATACGCAGTTTTTAAGATGATATGAAGCCTGTATCAAGGCCTGAAACAAATTTGTAATTGAAATGAAAAAGTGATTGTGATACTATTAACATATCGGCGGGAAACTGCCAAACACTATATAACACAGAATTATTATGGAGGAATTGATATGTCAAGAAAAGTAGTTATTGCAAGTGCTTGTCGTACAGCAGTAGGTAAGATGGGCGGAGCATTGAGCACAACTCCGGCTGCTGACTTAGGATCAATCGTTATCAAAGAAGCTCTGAACAGAGCCAATGTTAAGCCAGAGCAGGTAGATGAAGTAT
>NZ_FR889187.1:1029-12698 GCF_000432215.1 Anaerostipes sp. CAG:276 | reverse complement strand
GATCGAAGTTCCGGCAACAACGATCAACGTTGTATGCGGTTCCGGACTGAAAGCGGTAAACATGGCTGCAGACATGATCAGAAGCGGTGACGCTGACGTTGTCGTAGCAGGTGGATGCGAGAACATGTCAATGGCTCCATATGTATTAGATCAGGCGCGTTTCGGATACCGTATGAACAACGGCGTGTTGAAAGATGCTATGGTCAATGATGCATTATGGTGTGCATTCAACGACTATCACATGGGTATGACAGCAGAGAACATCTGTGACCAGTGGGGACTTACCCGTGAAGAATTAGATGAGTTTGCAGCAGCAAGCCAGCAGAAGGCAGTTGCAGCTCAGGAAGCCGGAAAGTTCGATGAAGAGATCGTGCCGGTAGAAGTAAAGAAGAAAAAAGAAACCATCATCGTGAATAAAGACGAAGGACCTCGTCCTGGAACAACAGCAGAAGGCATCTCAGGATTAAGACCGGCATTCAAAAAAGATGGAATGGTAACTGCAGCGAACTCTTCAGGAATCAATGACGGTGCGGCAGCAGTTGTCGTTATGAGTGAAGAAAAAGCAAAAGAATTAGGTGTTACACCGATGGCTACATGGGTTGCCGGAGCACTCGGCGGTGTAGATCCTAAGATCATGGGTATCGGACCGGTCGCTTCCACAAGAAAAGTTATGGAAAGAACAGGAATGAGCATCGATGACTTCGATCTGATCGAGGCAAACGAAGCATTCGCAGCTCAGTCTGTGGCAGTAGGAAAAGACTTAGGATTCGACTTAAGCAAATTAAATGTAAACGGCGGAGCAATCGCGATCGGACATCCGGTTGGAGCTTCAGGATGCCGTATCTTCGTAACTCTGCTTCACGCAATGAAAGACAGGGGAGCTAAGAAAGGTCTTGCAACACTTTGCATCGGCGGCGGTATGGGATGCTCTACCATCGTTGAAATGGACTAATTTAATTTGAAAGGAGAATGAATCCATGGAATTCATCACATATGAAACAGAAGGTTTTGTAGGAATCCTCACTATTAACCGTCCAAAAGCATTAAACGCGCTGAACAGCCAGGTGCTTGGAGAGATTGACGAAGTTTTGGATGCTGTTGATCTCGAAAATACAAGAGCCTTAATCCTCACCGGAGCAGGAGACAAATCTTTCGTAGCCGGAGCAGACATCGCAGAGATGAGTACATTGACAAAGGCAGAGGGAGAAGCGTTCGGTAAAAAAGGAAATGACGTATTCCGCAAGTTAGAGACATTTCCTATCCCGACCATCGCTGCAGTGAATGGATTTGCACTGGGCGGAGGATGCGAGATCTCTATGAGCTGTGACATCCGTCTCTGTGCAGAAAATGCAGTGTTCGGACAGCCGGAAGTAGGTCTTGGGATCACTCCTGGATTCGGCGGAACACAGAGGCTTGCCCGTCTCGTAGGCGCTGGAAAAGCAAAAGAAATGATCTACACTGCATTCAACATCAAGGCAGATGAAGCATACAGAATCGGACTCGTTAATGCGGTATATCCGCAGGCAGAGCTCTTAGACGCAGCAAAGAAGATGGCTGCAAAGATCGCTAAGAACGCTCCGATCGCAGTCCGCGCTTCAAAGAAAGCCATCAATGAAGGTCTGGATGTGGACATGGATCAGGCTATCGTCGTGGAAGAAAAAGCATTCGGAAGCTGCTTTGAGAGTGAAGACCAGAGAGCAGGCATGGAAGCATTCTTAAACAAGACGAAAGTCGACGGATTCAAAAATAAATAATCATTGGCAGGCAACAATTAGAGTTTAAATACAGGAGGAATCATAATGAAAGTTGGAGTTATCGGTGCTGGAACAATGGGCAGCGGAATTGCCCAGGCATTTGCGCAGACAGAAGGTTATGAAGTTTGCCTTTGCGACATCAATGAAGAGTTCGCAGCAAACGGAAAAGCAAGAATCGCAAAAGGATTTGAAAAAAGAGTTGCAAAAGGCAAAATGGACCAGGAAAAAGCGGATGCCATTTTAGCAAAGATCACAACAGGCGTAAAAGATATCTGCACTGACTGTGACCTTGTTGTGGAAGCAGCAATCGAAAACATGGAGATCAAAAAGCAGACATTCAAAGAATTACAGGATATCTGCAAACCGGAAGCAATCTTCGCTACCAATACATCTTCCCTTTCTATTACTGAAATCGGAGCAGGACTTGACCGCCCGATGATCGGTATGCATTTCTTCAATCCGGCTCCGGTTATGAAGCTTGTTGAAGTAATCGCAGGAATCAATACTCCTCAGGAGATCGTTGACAAAATCATCGAGATCTCTAAAGAAATCGGAAAAACACCGGTTCAGGTAGAAGAAGCAGCTGGTTTCGTTGTAAACAGAATCCTTATCCCGATGATCAACGAAGCAATCGGAATCTATGCAGACGGAGTGGCATCTGTGGAAGGTATCGATACAGCAATGAAATTAGGAGCTAATCACCCGATGGGACCGTTGGCGTTAGGTGACCTGATCGGATTAGATGTTTGCCTTGCTATCATGGAAGTACTTTACAACGAGTTTGGAGATACCAAATATCGTCCTCACCCATTGCTGAGAAAAATGGTACGCGGCGGTATGTTAGGTCAGAAGACCGGTAAAGGATTCTACGATTATAGTAAATAATTAAATGGAGGAATAAGAAATGGATTTCGCATTAAGTAAGAAACACGAAATGGCAAGAACTCTGTTCAAAGAGTTCGCCGAAAATGAAGTAAAGCCTCTTGCACAGGACGTGGATGAAACAGAACAGTTCCCGAAAGAAACTGCTGAGAAGATGGCTAAGAACGGTTTTCTTGGTATCCCGATCCCGAAAGAGTACGGCGGACAGGGCTGTGATCCTCTTACATACGTTATGTGTGTGGAAGAATTAGCAAAAGTTTGCGGTACTACAAGTGTTATCGTATCTGCACATACCTCTCTGTGCTGTGATCCGATCATGACTTACGGAACAGAAGAACAGAAGAAAAAATATCTTCCGGACCTTGCATCCGGTAAAAAATTAGGCGCATTCGGTCTTACAGAGCCGGGAGCCGGTACAGACGCTCAGGGTCAGCAGACAAAAGCTGTCTTAGACGGAGACGAGTGGGTATTAAACGGTTCCAAATGCTTCATCACAAACGGTAAAGAAGCAGACGTTTATATCGTGATTGCTGTTACAGGCATCATCGAAAAACGCGGAAGAAAATTAAAAGAGATTTCCGCATTTATCGTTGATAAAGGAACACCAGGCTTCTCCTTTGGAACAAAGGAAAAGAAAATGGGTATCCGCGGATCTTCTACTTATGAGCTGATCTTCGAAGACTGCCGCATTCCGAAAGAAAACTTATTAGGAAAACAGGGCAAGGGATTCGGAATCGCTATGCATACACTTGATGGTGGACGTATCGGAATCGCTTCTCAGGCTCTTGGTCTGGCAGAAGGTGCTTTAGAAGCAACCATCGAATATGTAAAAGAGAGAAAACAGTTTGGACGTACCATCGGACAGTTCCAGAACACTCAGTTCCAGTTGGCTGATATGGCAACAAAAGTTGAGGCAGCAAAACTGTTAGTTTATAAAGCGGCGATGGCTAAAGCTACACAGAAGGTATACAGCGTAGAAGCAGCTATGGCGAAGTTATATGCAGCAGAAGTTGCAATGGAAGTGACAACAAAGGCTGTTCAGTTACACGGTGGTTACGGATATATCAGAGAATACGATGTAGAACGTATGATGCGCGATGCTAAGATCACTGAGATCTATGAAGGAACATCTGAAGTTCAGCGTATGGTTATTTCTGGAAATCTGTTAAAATAAGGGAGGTACTTTACTGTGAAAATCGTTGTATGTGTAAAACAGGTACCAGATACTAAAGGCGGAGTTAAATTTAACCCGGATGGTACTTTGGATAGAGGTGCGATGCTGACTATCATGAATCCAGATGATAAAGCTGGATTGGAAGCAGCATTGAAATTAAAAGATGAATATGATGCAGAAGTGACAGTTCTTACAATGGGACTTCCGAAAGCGGACGAAGTTTTACGTGAGGCTATGGCAATGGGTGCAGATAAGGGAGTCCTTGTCACAGACAGAGTTCTCGGAGGAGCAGATACATGGGCTACTTCTACAACGCTTGCAGGTGCGATCCGAAATCTTGACTACGACCTGATCATCACAGGACGTCAGGCAATCGATGGAGATACCGCACAGGTAGGTCCTCAGATTTCAGAGCATCTGGATATTCCGGTTATTTCTTACGCTCAGGATATCAAGATTGACGGAGACAATGTTGTTGTTGAACGTCAGTATGAAGACAGATATCATGTTGTAAAGGCAAAAATGCCTTGCCTGATCACAGCACTTTCTGAATTAAACGAGCCGCGTTACATGACACCGGGCGGAATCTTCGATGCATACGATGCAGAAGTTACTGTTTGGGGAAGAAAAGACTTAAAAGATGTCGATGATGCAAACATCGGACTTGCCGGATCACCTACAAAGATCGCGAAAGCATCTGATAAGGTTCGTAAGGGTGCAGGAGAAAAGGTAACCTTAGATCCTGAAGAATCCGTAGCATATATCATGGACAAATTAAAAGAAAAACATGTAATCTAATTTAAAAAGGAAAAGTGGTGAATAAAATGGGTTTAGAAGAATATAAAGGAGTTTATGTCTTTGCACAGCAGGTAGACAATGAATTAAGCGGCATCGCTTTTGAATTACTTGGAAAAGCCAAAGACCTTGCAAAAGATTTAGATACTGATGTAACAGCTGTATTAATTGGATCTGAAGTGAAAGACCTTGCAGATGAACTTGCAGCTTACGGTGCGGACAAGGTAATCGTCGTTGATGATCCTGAACTGAAAGAATACAGAACAGAGCCTTATACTCATGCACTTGCATCTGTGATCAATGAATACAAACCGGAAATCATGCTGGTTGGTGCGACAGCAATCGGCAGAGACTTAGGACCTCGTGTGTCTGCGAGAGTTGCAACAGGTCTTACTGCTGACTGTACAGTCCTTGAAATCGGTGATTTCCCATTAGTTGCAATCCCTGGAAGAGAGCAGAAACACAATCAGTTACTGATGACACGTCCTGCATTCGGTGGAAACACGATCGCTACTATTGCCTGCCCGGACAACCGTCCTCAGATGGCTACGGTACGTCCTGGTGTTATGCAGGCGATCGATAAGATCGAAGGTGCAAAAGCCGAGGTCATCGAATTCAATCCTGGATTCACACCGGACAACAAATATGTTGAGATCATGGAAGTTGTAAAATCTGTGACAGATGTGGTAGATATCATGGATGCCAACATCCTTGTATCCGGAGGACGTGGAGTAGGAAGTCCAGAAAACTTCAAGATCTTAGAAGATTTAGCAGAAGTTTTAGGCGGAGAAGTAAGCTGCTCCCGTGCAGTCGTAGATGCAGGATGGAAACCGAGAGATATTCAGGTTGGACAGACTGGTAAGACAGTACGTCCGAACGTATACTTTGCAATCGGTATTTCCGGAGCTATCCAGCACGTAGCAGGTATGGAAGAAGCAGACATCATTGTAGCAATCAACAAAGATGACACAGCGCCAATCTTTGACGTGGCTGACTACGGTATTGTCGGAGATTTAAATAAGATCGTTCCGATGCTGACAGAACAGTTAAAAGCTGTTGTAAAATAATCACAAACATCAATAAAACTCACAAAAGAGGTCCTGCATCCGTGCAGGACCTCTTTTGCTACGGAAAGTAGCATAAAAAACTCATATGTAAACAACAGTTGCTTGTTGGGAAAAACTTTGACTGCTATACTTTCACCATCCAAACAGAGGAGGAACATAAAATGTTTTCAACAAAATTAAAAGACCTGCGCAGGCAGGCAAAGATGTCTCAGGAAAAGATGGCTGAAAAGCTTCGGGTATCCCGGCAGGCGGTGACAAAATGGGAAACCGGAGCGGGAGTGCCGGACATAGAGAACGTAAAAGCGATTGCGTCTCTGTTTGACATTTCCATTGATGAGCTGCTTGAAAGTGAAGAAAGAAGCAGACAAAAAGGTGACTATCTATATGACAGTACAACGGAATATGACATCGACTGCGGGAAAAATTACGATATTACTTTTTCGGGAGCAAAGAAAGTATCCCTCTGCGGATATAAAGGTGAGAAGATCCGGGTGTGCCTTGCGTCGGACCAGATTGAGGAGATTCAGTCCGTCTTTAAAGTCCGGATCGATGACGTAAGGAAAAAGATTGATATTGATGTCCGTCGGTTTGGAAACATGACGGAAGCCAGGGCGAAAAAGGAACTGGATGTGTTCATCTGGATTCCGCAGCAGTATACTGGCGAGGCGGAGATTTCCGGCAATACTTCTGTGCTGGAACTTACGCGTATGGGGGCAAAGAATATCGAGTTTTCAGGAAAGACAGAGAGAGTACTTGTGCATGATGTGACAGGACATGTGGAGATCAACAGCAATGAAGATATGAACATTGTCTGTGCCGGGCTTTGCGGACGCCTGGATATCAATCAGCTTTCATCGACCTCGAGGCTTACAGTGCCCGAAAATATGGAGTTCTTTGCCGTAAAGAAAGGGATCGGCAATCATATTTACTACGAAAAAGAAGGCGGTACCGCAGAAGATTTTTCTGTGAAAGAGGAAGAAATTGATGACAGTACCAATATGATCGAGCTGAATGGTATGAAAAGCGAACTGATCATCGAAGCGGTCCCTGAACCAGAATTTGAGGTGTGAGATATGAACCAATATCAATACCGCCCAATTCGGTTTTACCTGATTGTCTTTGGACTTACATGGGCTTTCTGGACGGCAGCAGCAGTCTGTAAAGATAATCAGGCGGCAATGACATGGATGTTCCTGGGATTGTGTGTTCCGGCAGGAACGGCAGTACTGACGGTTCTCCTGTCCAAAAGTAAGGCGCTTAAATCGGACCTGAAGCGAAAGCTGATTGGATTTTACCGCGTACATTCTGTAAATCTGTTTTCTGCTTTTACCCTGTTTGTATGTATTGTTGCAGTTTCAATTCTTCTGTCTGTATTTTTTGGTCAGAGTCTGGATCAGTTTTCGTTTGCTGAGGGATTTTCTTTTTCCATAAAGGGCAGTTCAGCCCTTCTCACGATACTGCTTGCCTCTGTTATAGAGGAGCTGGGGTGGAGAGGGTATGGTGAAGACGCCATTGCCCAGTACGGAAGCTGGTTTTGGGAATCAGTCCTGTTTGGTTTCATCTGGTCTGCCTGGCATATCCCCCTGTTTTTCATCGAAGGGTCTTATCAGGCTGGACTTCTGCAGCTTGGTACCGGCTATGCAATAAATTTCTTTATCAGTGTAATCCCTCTGGGATTTATTACGACGTGGGTGTACGTAAAGAATAACCGGAGTATGATGGCGAGCATCTTTTTTCATATCGTCGTAAATTTCTTTCAGGAAAAAATCGCTATGACGCCCCAGACAAAGTGTATAGAGACCATTGTCATTACAGCGGCTGCAGTCGGGATCGTCCTGGCAAACAAAGAAATGTTTTTTGAAACAGATCATGTGGGCAGAATTCTTGAGATAAACAATGAAAATACTGCTGACCGATAAAAAACAGATCAGCAGTATGACAGACATGCGGGTAAACAGACAGGAATTATCTGGTCCTGCTTTCATTTTCAAGATAAGTGATTACCTCGGACAGATCACCGAGCACAGTGCCGGTAAATTCCTTGAGTTGATCTGAATAAGGAATTTTATCAGGAATCATCACGGCGGTCATTCCGGCCCTGAAGATAGATTCCAATCCCGCAGGGGAGTCTTCCAGCCCTAGGCATACGGACGGATCGAGTCCCAGTTCTTTACATGCTTTCAGGAAAATGTCAGGGTGTGGTTTGCTTCTTGGGACCATCTCCCCGGTTACCACGGCGTCAAAGAAATCCATGATCCCGCCCTGATGAAAGTAGCGGGTAACACGCTCCAGGTCACAGGATGTGGCAACGGCGATCTTGTAGCCGTTGTCTTTTAAAAACGGCAGAAGTTCAAGCAGACCGGGTTTAAATGGGACTCCGTGTTCATCAATCCATTCATTTACGTAATCTTTTCTTATTTGAAGTGCTTTTTCAAAAGGGAATTTATCTCCGAACAAAGACATAAAGTATTCCTGCATACCTTGAACAGAAAAGCCGAAAGTATGTGCTACCTGCTCCTCTGTGATGGGAAATCCATAAGTTTTTCCGGCCTTAAGCCATGCGGGGATAGCCAGGGTCTCCGTGTCCAGCATCAGCCCGTCCATATCAAAAATTACACCTTGAATCATGTATGATACCTCCTTGATTTTAATCCTATCATACCACATTTTTGTCGTCGGTGTATAAAAGATAACTTAGGCTTCTGATGAAAGAACATTCATTGTATCATTTGTCTTTTCAGAGTAAATTAATATGAAAAGTTTTTGGAAAGCTATTGACATCTTTTGTTAGCGGGCATATAATAAAATTAAGATAAGGATAGATGACTAGGCCTTATCATACAATTGAATTATTCATCGGTAAAACTATTGAAAGATAGTGACACAAAGCCAAGGGTCTAAGGTCCTCAGAACGGGGATTATGACAGCCGGTTGCCACATTATATATTAATGTGTATGGATAATAATTATCTATCTTATATGATTATAAGCGCAGCCGTCTGTAAAGAATATTTTGCAGATGGTTTTTTATTTGGAGGGCTTACTTCCAGATAGATGCTCCGAATTTCATAAAGCTGGATTAATTAATATTCTGCACAGAATCACATCAGAAATGATAAGTTAATTAATCAGTAATTTAATATTTAGTAAAACTATCGAAAGGTAGTGACACAAAGCCAAGGGTCTAAGATCTCTAAGAGATTACGATAGCCGGTTGCCGCATGGGGAAGCTCATGTGTTATGAAATAAGCAGAGTGCTTTTTTCGTACCAGAGATCAGGATGGTCACTGGCTTGTGTCTATGAAATATAGGAGGCGCATGATCATGAAAAAAGCAATCAAAAAAGTTTTAGTAAGTGCATTGGCAGTTTTGCTTGTTGTCGGATTCACAGCTCCGGCCGCAGCAGCACCTGTGAAGGCAGCCAGCAGTAAAGTAACAGTCAAAACAAGTACATCCAAAAAAGTTAAAACAAAGACATATAAATTAAAGAAAAAAGTAAAACGCAAAAAAGTCACAACCAAAAAAACGAAAAAAACTTCTAAAAAAGTGATCACAAGCGTATCTAAAAAAGTAGAAGAGACAGTTCAGACGGATATTGTTGTAAAGACAACAAAAAAAGCAAAGAAAAAAACGGTCAAAACAACAACAACCATTAAGAAGGTCATCAAAACAACAAATCTTGCACAGGCAGGAAACGCAAATATCAGCCAGCTGAAGGGTATTGTCGATGACAAGGTAATCAGCGAATTCAACAGAGTGGGAATGATCATCGAGACAAATCCAAATTCTTCTTTGCTGAAAGGGGCAGACGGAGTATTCAGCCCATCTCAGAAGAAGATTGTGATAAAGAACAATGTCAACAGAGTTTTGGTTCACGAGGTAGGACACTTCGTAGCATATGTAAACAACAGAGCTGATTCCACAGCAGAGTTCAGGGCGATCTATAATGCAGAAAAGAACAATTTTGCCGGCGACAACAGAGCTTATGCAGTATCAAACAACAAAGAGTTTTTTGCAGAGGTATTTAAAGAGTATTCTATGAACAGAGCTTCTTTAAAGAGCCATTGCCCAAGAGCTTATGAATATGTCAAAAATGTCCTTGCAGATATGTAAGGTGAAGGGGTTATAGAGATCCGTTCGGAGTTGTCCGGACGGATTTTTTCTAGTATAATGGTCAAAGAAAATTTAATAGAAAGTAGGATGAACATGCAGATACAGAGAGATGATATTATCATAAGAAAAGGGATTATCCATATTCTGGACAGCCACAACGGGTATCTTGGACTGTCCAACGACCTGCTGGATTTGGGACCGGACTTGATGGAATTTATCAGGGGCCATATATTTAAGATCCTGGAGAGTGATGACACAAAAAAATGCCAGTTTGACGGAAGCCTTTCACCGGTCTTAAGCCTTTTGGAATCGATGGATGAAAAGGAGGATGAAAGCTTTGTGGAAGCCAGCCGTGTACTGTCGGAGAGTCTTTTTGATATTATGTGCGACAGTGTGACAATTCCGGTGGCAGATCTGATCGTGGTCAGTTTCCAGTTATACAGCGTCGTACATCTGGCGCTTCTGAAAATGAATTATAAGGAGACTTACATACATAAAGAGGAAGAAAATGAAGTCAACGACATTGTAAAGCAGCGGGTGATGCCTATGGACGGGGCAAAGCTCACGGAGGCTGTAATTGTGGATCTTCTGGAGTATAAAGTCCAGCTGGTGGAGAAGAAGTTTGAGATGCTGACAGGCGACAAGATAAACTATATTTCTGAGCGTTTTCTCCAGTGCCACGCAGATATGGCTCCCAAAAAGAAATTCCAGATCTTAAACAAGGTGATCACGGATATTAATAACCGGTACGAGAATGAACCGCTGAGAAACCGGCTGGATGCCAGGAGTAAGCTGAGAGAAGAATTTGCGGAAAAAAATGAGTTTCGGATCAACGAGATCGGTGACAGAATTTTTGGGGACAGCACGGAGAAGAAACAGGAGTTTGACGACCGCATCGAGAGATATGATCTCCAGTATGACACCTTTACGGTGGCCAAAGAAAATACCGTGAAGAAGCTGGAATATCAGATTCTTGAGACCGACGCGGGGATCGAGATCAAGATCCCAATGGAAGAATATATTACAAAAGACAATGTAGAGATCCTGGAAGAACAGGGCGGAGGAAGCACGATCATCATTAAAAACATAGAACAGGTGAAGATAAAGTAGGTATCCTTTCGGTTTCTTGACAGACAGGAGAGAAAGGCATATAATAAGCAAAATTAATTTATTAGGGCGCTCTAAGCCGGACAGCCGGTTTAGGGCTTTTCTTACATCACCGCAGAAAGAAGAGGTACAAAAGTATGACACAGTTTTCAGAGAGAATCTTAAACACCCCGGCATCCTTTATCAGAGAAATATTAAAAGTTATCCAGCAGGATGACATCATCTCCTTTGCAGGAGGACTGCCTAATCCGGTTTCCTTTCCGAAGAAAGAACTTAAACAGTCTATGGAACGGGTTATAGACCAATTTGGTGACGAGGTTTTCCAGTATTCCAGCACGGAAGGCTATCGGCCGCTCAGGGAATGGGTGGCAGAGAGATACCGGGACGAATACGGGATGGATGTACAGGCAGACGATGTGCTGATTACGACAGGGTCGCAGCAGGCGTTGGATCTGATGGGAAAGGTGCTGATCAATCCCGGTGACGCGCTTGCGATCGAAGAACCTGGGTATTTGGGGGCGATTCAGGCGTTTACCGTATTTGAACCAGATTTCTGTCCGGTGCCTCTATTGGACGACGGGATCGATCTGGACAGGCTGGAGCAGATCCTGGAGGAGAGGAATGTAAAACTTTTATATACGGTTCCAAATTTTCAGAATCCAACCGGACTTACATATTCTGTGGAGAAAAGAAAAGCACTGTGTGCTCTTTTAAACCGTTATTCTGCCTATTTGATCGAGGATGATCCGTATGGACAGCTGAAGTTTGAGGGAGAAG
>NZ_FR889187.1:0-958 GCF_000432215.1 Anaerostipes sp. CAG:276 | reverse complement strand
TGCTCTTCGGGACGATCTCAAAGATTATCACACCGGGAATGAGACTTGGATGGATCTGCACGAAAGACAGAGAACTGATGCAGCATCTTGTGACCGCAAAGCAGGCAGCTGATCTGCACAGCAATATTTTTGCTCAGTATGCAGTGTACGATTATCTCATGAACCATGAATTAAATGAACACATCGGCAAAATCAAAACCCTTTATAAAGAGCAGAGCGATGCCATGCTTCAGGCGATGAAAGATTTCTTTCCGGACACTGTTACCTACACCATGCCGAAGGGAGGCATGTTTGTATGGGGATCTCTTCCGGAAGGCGAGTCATCCCTCGAATTGTTAGACCGTGCGATGAAAGAGAAGGTTGCTTTTGTGCCGGGCAATCCATTTTATGTGGATGATCAGAAGCCGGTGCCTACATTCCGCTTAAATTATACGAATTCAGAGCCGGAGGTGATCCGGGAGGGCATCCGCCGGCTCGGCAGACTGATGGAGAGCTATTAATCTGACTCGAATTTGATTTCATAGTGGATCACCAGAGTCAGAAAAGATCTCAAAAGGATGACAGCTCCAAGCATATAAAGTTCGTTCATGTTTTTCGTGATGACGGTCCTGAGTATTTCACCTCCCAGCTTAAACTCCAGGGCAAAAGCCAGAATTTTGGCCAATTCCAGTTTGATCTCCCTTCCCTCCGTGGTAAATCCTGCCCGGAGATACTGGAGAAAAGCTTTGATACAGCCAAAGACGATGACAAAGATCCCGAAAAGTTCCAGGAGGTGAATGCAGAGCATCACAGTTTCTGTTAAAAGATGATCAGGCATATTGCTGTACGCTTTCTGTATTTTCATAAAATAGCTTCATTTTATCGTCTGCATATTTGTAAGATTTCATTCAGATATAGTATGACATTTTCTATACGATTTCCGTTCAGCTTTTAGAATGCCTCACTCCAATCGTGTAGA
>NZ_FR889186.1:9878-10065 GCF_000432215.1 Anaerostipes sp. CAG:276 | reverse complement strand
ACCAAAAGGAGAGATCTGGAAGATTGAGGAAAAGATTTTTCCGCTTGTTCAGCTCTGTACAAAGATTTTGTCGAAAAACCCCTTATTTTTTCTGATCAATTCTTATACGACCGGACTCCAGCCGGCTGTGCTCTCCTATATGCTGGGAACGGAAGTCAAAGCAAAGTTCGGCGGGAAAGTGACGGCA
>NZ_FR889186.1:0-9862 GCF_000432215.1 Anaerostipes sp. CAG:276 | reverse complement strand
GGCGGGAAAGTGACGGCAGATGAGATCGGGCTTCCGGTTTCTTCAAATGGCTTGGTTCTGCCATGCGGAGCCTCAGGCAGGTGGGAATCAGTATAGATATTTCAGAAATCTTAATTTTTGCTGAATTTTGTTGGAATACGTAAAAAACAATTGAAATTTTTCTGACTTTGTTTATAATTAAAAAGAGCGTGTATACGAATAATTGACATTTAACATAATGATAATAATAGAAAATTCGAAAGGGGAATTTTGAAACATGGCAGGTTCAGATATCGGAATTGATTTAGGTACGGCCAGCGTCCTGGTTTACGCAAAGGGCAAAGGAGTCGTTTTAAAAGAGCCATCTGTAGTGGCATTTGACAGAGATACAAACAAGATCAAGGCAATCGGGGAAGAAGCCCGTCTGATGCTGGGAAGAACACCGGGGAATATCGTTGCAGTGCGTCCGCTGCGCCAGGGTGTAATTTCTGACTATACAGTGACAGAAAAGATGTTAAGCTACTTTATCAACCGCACCGTCGGAAAGTCTATTTTCGGACGGAAGCCGCGCATCAGCGTGTGTGTGCCGAGCGGTGCCACGGAAGTAGAGAAAAAGGCAGTTGAGGATGCGACCTACCAGGCAGGTGCAAGGGAAGTATCCATTATTGAAGAACCTGTTGCGGCAGCCATCGGCGCCGGAATCGATATCGCAAAGCCATGCGGAAATATGATCGTGGACATCGGGGGAGGAACAGCCGACATCGCTGTTATTTCTCTTGGAGGAGTCGTTGTCAGCACTTCCATCAAGGTTGCCGGAGATGATTTTGATGAGGCAATCGTGCGCTACATGCGCAAAAAACATAACTTACTGATCGGTGAGCGTACTGCTGAGGACATTAAGATCAACATCGGCACTGTCTACAAACGTCCGGAAAATGCGACGATGGATGTCCGCGGAAGAAACCTTGTGACAGGACTCCCAAAGACCGTGACTGTTACATCCGAAGAGACAGAAGAGGCTTTAAGAGAGCCTGCTTACCAGATCGTAGATGCTGTTCACAACGTACTGGAGAGAACTCCGCCTGAGCTTGCGGCCGATATCTCAGACCGCGGGATCGTTCTGACCGGAGGAGGATCTCTGATCCAGGGTCTGGAAGAACTGATCGAATCTAAGACAGGAATCAACACGATGACAGCAGAAGATCCACTGACAGCAGTTGCCATCGGTACTGGAAAATACATTGAATTTTTATCCGGAGAAGACAAAAAGGGCGAGAAATAATCACTTAGTTTTTTCAGCGCTTTTTTAAGCCGGCAGAGGACAACCAGGGTATTTTATCCTGGTTGTTTTGTTACGCCGGGCGTTTGTGTAAAGGAGGGGAGAAGTATGGGACGGATTTCCGGATATGTTGATCATGTCCGTTTTCGAAATGAGGACAATGGATATACGGTGCTGAGTCTTGATATGGACGGCGATGAGGAGACTGTAGTCGGGGTATTCCAATTTCTGCACGAAGGCGAGTATATGGAACTGGAAGGGGAATATGTGGAACATCCGGTCCATGGCCCACAATTTCAGATGACTTCCTATGAAGTTACGATGCCGGATGACATTCAGAGCATGGAACGGTATCTGGGCTCCGGGGCAATCAAAGGGGTTGGCCCGGCGATCGCCAAGAGAATCGTCAAAAAGTTTAAGATGGACACGTTCCGCATTATCGAGGAGGAACCGGAGAGGCTTGCGGAGGTAAAGGGAGTCACCGAAAAGAGAGCACGCAGCATCGCGGTGGAGTTTTCTGAGAAGCAGGAAATGCGCCAGGCCATGATGTTTCTGTCTGGCTATGGGATTACCACTAATCTGGCGGTGAAGATTTTTAAGGAGTACGGCGATAAGCTGTACGGGGTGATCCAGAACAATCCATATCAGATGGCGGATGATATAGAAGGCGTAGGATTTAAGATTGCTGATGAAATCGCCAGGCAGGTTGGTATCGGCAGCAGTTCGGATTACCGGATCATATCGGGCATTTTTTATACTCTGATGCAGGGTCTTGCATCAGGGCATATTTATCTGCCCAAAGAAATCCTTTTAAGAAATACTTCAAGGATGCTTGAGGTGGAAGAGGAGATGATCGAGCCTCATCTTCTGGACATGATGATTGAGAAAAAGATTATTATAAAAGAAGAGGAGGACCAGACAAGAATTTATGGGGCGGCCCAGTATTATCTGGAACTTAACACGGCCAGGATGCTGTGCGATCTCAATATGACTTACGATGTGTCTGTTTCCGAGGTGAGGACTATGATCGCAAAGATTGAAGACGGTCTTCAGATTACCTTTGCGGAGAAACAGAAAGAAGCCATAGAAGCCGTCGCCGAAAATGGAGTCGTGATTCTGACCGGAGGCCCGGGAACGGGTAAGACGACGACCATCAACGGAATGATCCGCTACTTTGAGTCTGAAACTCTGGATATCAGACTCGTGGCCCCCACGGGGAGGGCGGCAAAACGGATGACAGAGGCTACCGGATATGAGGCGACCACGATCCACCGTCTGTTGGAATTGAATGGGGATTCCAGCAGCGGGGACAGCATGAAGTTTGAACGGAATGCCGCGAATCCTATTGAAACGGATGTGATCATCGTGGATGAGATGTCTATGGTGGATATTTTTCTGATGAATTCCCTTTTAAGCGCTGCGGTTCCGGGTACAAGGTTTGTGTTTGTGGGGGATGCCAACCAGCTTCCTTCCGTCGGCCCGGGAAATGTGCTGAAGGATATGATTGCTTCCGGATCTTTTAAGGTGGTGGAACTGAATCAGATTTTCCGGCAGGATGAAGCCAGCCATATTGTAAGCAACGCCCACAGGATCAATGAGGGGAAGTCTATTGAGCTCGATAATAAGAGCAGGGACTTTTTCTTTCTTGAGAGAGAGAGGCTCGGAGATATTTTAGGTGTTTTAGTATACCTGGTGAGAGATAAGCTGCCGGCTTATGTAAATGCCAAGCCGTATGACATTCAGGTGCTGACCCCTATGCGCAAGGGGGAACTGGGTGTCGATAAGCTCAACGAAGTTCTCCAGGAATACCTGAATCCTCCGGCGGAGGAAAAGCAGGAGAAACAGGCGGTTTCCTGTCTGTTCCGTGAAGGCGACAAGGTCATGCAGATCAAGAACAATTACCAGATGGAGTGGGAAGTAAAGAATGAGAAGGGATTTACCGTGGAAGAGGGCAAAGGCGTCTTCAACGGCGATATCGGACGGATCACAAGGATCAATGACTACACGGAGAAAGTCACCGTAGTCTTTGACGACATCAGAGTGGCGGAATATTCTTATTCCATGCTGGATGAGCTGGAACTGGCCTATGCGGTGACGATCCACAAGTCACAGGGAAGTGAGTATCCGGCAGTGGTCATGCCGCTGCTTACGGGACCGAGAGTTTTGTTTAACAGAAATCTTCTCTACACCGGAGTGACCCGGGCGAAGCAGTGTATTACGATGGTGGGCCGGAAGTCAACGGTACAGCAGATGATTCAGAATGTAAATGAACAGAAGAGATACTCGACGCTTTGTCAGAGGATCAATGAACAGGAAGAACTGATGCCTTAGGGGGATCGGTTCTTTTTGATCTTTAATACTGATATCATCCTTTTTCAGACGGCAAAGTCTGCATAAGTGCAAAGAAATATTGAGGTTCACCGGTACTGAAGTATTTGTACCACGATTCCAATGTGTCTGATTGAAAAACATCTAAATACTCAATAATGTGTTTTGTCCACAACAAAGCCCCGGTGCAGCTTGCAGTAATAAGGTTGTTTTCTGCTACTGATGGCTTGTCTATATAAAAACTTTGTCCGTTATAATCAGGAGAAACCATTTCAAGAAATCCCGGCCCGTTACTGGTATGCGGACGCTGATCTAATAGCCCAAAGTTGGCAAGCGCTGCAGTAGCCCCGCAAATTGCACATACCGCAGCACCTAAAGTAAGAAATTCACTTGCTTTCTCGATGACAGCGACATGCTTTGGGTCGTTCCATGTATCTGCTCCCGGCAAGAGCAACATACTTGTTTTACTCACAACAATATCATTAATTAAGCAATCCGGCACGATGGTCAGCCCGCCCATTGTATGGATTGGTTCCCTAGAATAGCTGACCATTTTAAGCGATACATGTTGCGCGCCCTTTTTGAAAAATCTTTCGGAATTAAGCTCCGAAATAACATGTCCCAGTTCCCAGTCGGCTAAAGTATCAAGAACATAAACATAAATTGTAAACATAAATTTCCTCCATTTTCATTGTTTCATTGATTTGTTTGCTTCATCATTGTACTATGTAATTGTTGACAACATTATGGCCATAATCTAAATCGAAAGGCGATTATTAAATGAAAGTAGACAGACTGGTCAGTATTATTATGATACTCCTTGATAAAAAACGTATAGGCGCACAGGCGTTAGCAGATATGTTTGAAGTTTCACCCCGCACAATCTACCGCGACATAGACGCTATTAACATGGCAGGCATTCCTGTCCGCGGAGCTGCGGGAGTAGGCGGCGGCTTTGAAATCATGCCGGAATACAAGATTGATAAAAAGGTCTTTTCTACTGCTGACCTTTCCGCTCTTCTGATGGGGCTTTCCAGTCTTTCCAATATAGTCCGGGGTGATGAACTGGTGCATGCTCTTGCGAAAGTAAAAAGTTTTATCCCTGCCGACAGAGCGAAAGATATTGAATTAAAATTAAATCAAATATGTATAGATTTAAGTCCATGGCTGGGTAACAGCAACATACAAACATATTTAGAAATTATCAAATCAGCTTTGCAGGAAAATAAACTACTTTCGTTTGAATATATAGCCCACCGCGGAAAAAGCACCACGCGAACAGTTGAGCCGTATCAGCTTGTAATGAAAAGCAGTCATTGGTATTTACAAGGATATTGCCATAAAAGAAAAGATTTTCGTTTATTCAGACTATCTCGTATGTCAAACCTACAAATGCAAGAGGAAACTTTCGCACTTCGAGATTATCAAAAACCAATTTTAGACTTTACAGATACGTTGGAGACTTTGCAAACAGAAATCAAAATCCGAATTCATAAATCTGTGATGGATAGAGTGCTTGATTTTTGCTCTTATGAAGATTTTTCACCAGCCGGTGAAGAGCATTACATTGTCAGCTTTCCCTTCATAGAGAACGAATACTACTACGATATTCTTTTAAGTTTCGGGGATAAATGCGAGTGTTTAGAGCCATCACATATCCGCGAAGAAATGAAACGCAGAATTCATGACATAGCTGCCTTGTATCAAAACTAAGAAAAAAATTAAATAAATTTAATTAAGAGATTTATGAAAAAATCCTGTCAACAGGCGTTTCAACTGTTGGCAGGATTTTTTAATGTGTCGATATGATGTATAATGAAATGGATATATTAGGAAGACAGCAAAAGATATAGGGGAGGTAGCGGACAAAGGGGATTCTCGATGTTTTATTGTCATCTGCTGTGATTATCAGGCAGACAGAGAACATATTGGAGAAGTGTTTGCAGAGCTAAAGGTCAGTTAAAATGGATATGGATTCCTCGTCAGTGAAAGTTATTACAAATAACAGTATCGGGCGCAGCATGATTGAAGCGGTACAGATGATCTACGGTGACTGCCCGAATATTGCCTGCATAGGACTGAAAATTTCTTGTATCTCCGATTATGATCGAATGTGTGGAAAACTGGTGGAGACGGTCAACTGTGCAGACTGGGCTTTTTTCGCAAAGAACGGGGGAGATGGTAAGAAGGGGTGTTTCAATAATATGTTTACCAATACGGTTATGACGGACGAGGATTTGCAGTATACTTTTGACGTAGCGGATGAAGCATTTAAAATTGTTACAAAAAAATATCCTGAGATATTAATATAAAGACATCTGTGATTGAACATACGAATCAATGATGAAAAAAACCGGTACTTGCTCACCGGTTTTTTGTTTGTATAAATGGAAGTATTTTCTGAACAGAGAAGTTTCCAGACTTGGCAAGTGAAAAAGTCAGAAGAATTAAACAAAAAAAGCACGAAAAAAGGTTAAAAAATTAACATAGTTACCAGTGGCTGTATACAATCACTTGATTTATTTGTATAAAATACTGTACAATTATATCTGTCATTTTTTTAACGAATTTTTAGAACAAATGTAAAAGTTTATGTTTCAAAAAAGTCTACTTCGACATTTGTTCAACGAAATTGCATTGATAAAGATTTAAGATTTTGATAGAGTTATTGCATGATAATTAATACAATTTATGGCATCATGGGATGGGCATTCATACAAACAGGAGAAAACATATGAAAAAGATAGTGGATGATTGGAGATTGATTTACAAATGCTGCAGCTTATATTATGAAGATGATATGAAGCAGCAGGATATCAGCGATTACCTTGGGATTTCCAGAGCAACGGTTTCAAGAATGCTTCAGAAAGGCAAGGAAAGCGGTATCGTAAGAGTCGAAGTCATCAATCCGGTACAGTTTTCGTATGGCAAGCTGGAAAAAGCACTGGAACGAAAATATGGTTTAAAGGAAGTTGTCGTAGTAGAGAGCAGCCCGCTGGACACAAAGACAGATTCCATATCCAGGCTGTATGAGAAGGCGGCACTGTTTCTTTCACAGTATTTTAAGGACGGGGATTACATAGGGGTTTCCATGGGATTCACCCTGCACAACGTAGCCCGCACCAACCGTGCATTTTCTAAGGAGAATCACTATATGTTCGTCCCGATCCTCGGCGGAGTCAGCCAGGGAACTGTTTCAAAAGTAGATGTGCAGGCCAATCAGATCGCAAAGGAATTTGCAAAGAAATTTGGCGGGACTTACACCCAGTTTCTTTCACCGGCGGTTTTTTCTGAACGGAAGGTCATGGAATACTTTTTAAAAGAAAAGTCTGTGAACTATATTTTTGAAGATTTTAAGAAGCTGGACACCATCGTCATGGGAGTGGGAATTCCTCAAAGCGGAGGCTCCACCCTGATCCAGGCGGGTTACTTGACCAAGGAGGAGATGGACCAGTATGTCGAGCAGGGAGTTGCAGGGGACATTGCCCTTCAGTTCTTTGACAAAGAAGGAAATGCGGAACCGTTTCAGCAGTTTAACGAGAGAGTTGCGGGAATGACATTCCCGATGATTAAAAAGATCAGAAACCGTATTGCCATTGCAGGCGGCGCCAACCGGGCGGAAGCCGTGAAAGGAGCCATCCGCGGAGGGTATGTCAATATGCTGATCACAAATAACGAGTGCGCTGAAAAGCTGTTATGAGAAAGGGGTACATTTAAAGATGCAGGGAATTTCGGTATTTTTATTAGTTATCTTTGTATTGTTTGTTGTGCAGGCTGTAGGGGGATACTTTCAGGTTAAGGATTACCGCAGAGCGGTGAGGAGAGTTCATCAGCTTGGAAACGTCGGGATCGGCCAGAAGAAGGGAAGATTTCTTTCGGGAAATATTGTGATGATCGCGTGTGACAGCAGCGGTATCATCACCGGAGGGGAAATCATGGAGGGACTGAGTTTCCTTACCAAGTTTAAACCGATCACCAAGATTCTTGACAAGGAGATGGTGGGAACGAGTATTTATGAACACCTGGATGTATTCCGGGGAATGGATAAGAAAAAAAGAAAATATTACAAAGGATATATCCGGGCACTGGAAGCTCTGGATATGCGGCTTCAGGGGGCGACCCTTTAGCATTGCTTTGGAATATATATATAGACTGACAAGACTGCAAAAAGAAGACTGACTGAACTTGTTTTGAGGGCCCAAAAGCATGTTTTAGATTGGTTTTTCTTTTTTGGAAATTTTGTCTGACAATATTTTATATATATAGGAGAAATTGATATATTTCAATTAAGAAGGAGGAGAAAATATGGAAATCATATCTAACGCTGCCAATGGATTTATAAAGTTATTCCAGGAGGGCGGTACCACATTTATGGGATGGGTTACCGGAATCATCCCGCTGGTTGTTTGCCTGATGACAGCCGTTAACTCAGTGATCAAGCTGATCGGAGAAGAGAGGGTGGAACGCTTCGCACAGAAGCTGACCAGATTTGCAGTACTTCGCTATACACTGCTTCCGATCATCGCGGTGCTGTTCTTAGGAAACCCGATGTGTTATACCTTCGGACGTTTCGTAGAAGAAAAATACAAACCTGCTTATTATGACTCCTGTGTAAGTTTTGTACATCCTGTTACCGGACTTTTCCCACATGCAAACCCCGGCGAGCTGTTTGTATACACCGGTATTTCAGCCGGTATCACGAAGCTCGGCCTGTCCATCGGAGGACTTGCCGTGAGATACTTTATCGTCGGTGTAATCGTTATTCTGATCCGTGGACTGCTGACAGAGCAGATCTACTTCAGAATGACCGGAAAAGCAAGCAAGTAACGGAAAGGGGGATCCAGTATGTATAAAACAATTACAATCAAGGCCGGAGACGGCGGTTGGGGAGGACCCCTGACAATCACTGCAACAGAAAAATGCCACAAGATCTTAAGTGTAACCGGCGGAGGAATCCACCCGGTAGCTCAGAAGATCGCAGATATGACTGGCGGAGAAGCGTTAGACGGATTTAAGACAACAGCGCCGGACGAGGAAGTGCTGGTCGCCGTAGTGGACTGCGGAGGAACCGCAAGATGCGGCGTTTACCCGAAGAAAGGGATCTTTACCGTTAACCTGATGCCAGTAGGGCAGGCAGGACCGCTCGCACAGTTTATCACTCCGGAGATTTACGTGTCCGCAGTGACAGAAAAATGTATCGTGGAATCTGACTATAAAGGTGTAACGGAAACAGCCAAACCAGCAGCTGCAGAGGACGGACCAAAATCCAAAGACCAGGCGAAAGAAGAGATTGCAGCTGCAAACAGCGGCAAAAAAGAAGGAATCATCGTTAAGATCGGAAAAGGCGTTGGAAACGTTGTCAGCAAGTTCTTCCAGGCTGGTCGTGAGACCATCGAGATGATCATCAAAAACGTGCTGCCGTTCATGGCATTTACGAGTACCCTTTTGGGTATCATCAGTGCCAGCGGATTAGGAAATGTCATCGCAAAGACGATCTCTCCATTATGCAGTACCTTGCCGGGAATGCTTGGTATTTCCTTCGTGTGTGCCCTGCCGTTCTTGTCTCCGATCCTTGGACCTGGAGCCGTTATTGCACAGGTAGTCGGAACTCTTTTGGGAGCACAGTTTGCTCTTGGAAACATCCCGCCGCAGTATGCACTGCCAGCACTGTTTGCTATCGATGCACAGGTTGGTGCCGACTTCGTACCGGTTGGACTGAGCCTTGGAGAATCAGAGCCAGAGACCATCGAAATGGGTGTTCCGGCCGTATTATTCTCAAGAATCGTAACCGGACCTTTAGCCGTATTGATCGCATTCGCCTTCAGTATCGGAATGTACTAAAAACGGAGGTAAAAAGAAACATATGAAATACCAGTCAACCATCACAGGTCTGGGACCGGATGCTCTGGCGTTCCTGGCCGATGAAGATATGAACTTTATTATCATTTTTAACGAAGATGCACCGCCTGAACTGGCAGAACTTTCTGTCCTTCATACGAAGGCTGAATTAAGGGCTGTGCCGGAAGTCGGAGACACTATGACGATCTGCGGCAAAGAGTTTAAGATCAGCGCCGTGGGCAGTGAAGCTCCTCACACTTTGGCAGAGTTAGGACACTGTACTCTGAGTTTTAAAGGGGGAAGTGAGGCGGAACGCCCGGGATGCATCATGCTGGAAGGAAATAAACTCACAGAGGCTGACCTTCAGGCCGGCGGAACAATTGAAATCTGTTAATTAAAAAGGAGATAGTTGTTATGTTAAACATGGACAAAAAACTG
>NZ_FR889185.1:23171-24570 GCF_000432215.1 Anaerostipes sp. CAG:276 | reverse complement strand
GCCGAACGGAAATCGTGTGGAAAATGTCTTTAGTCAAATTTTGTCCGGATGCATGGATATATTTTTAACCAGATAGTAAAAAACACTGTCAGAACAGGGGTAAGGCTTTTGTCTTGAGAATGAAAAGTGTGAACGATATACTGAATTCATACCACACAACATCCTAATTCATGAATTAGCAGAAGCAAAAAAACTATTCAAAAGGAGATTAAAATGGCAAACAAGGTAAATGACATTAAGAAGGAAATCGTTCTTTATGCAAAATTATTGGATGCAAAAGGCTTGGTGAATACACTAGAGGGAAATATATCAATTTTAGACCGTGAAACCGGAGAATTATATATCACACCTTCAGGGACTAGAAAAGCATTTGTAGACGAAGACATGGTAGCAGTTGTAAAAGACGGGAAACAGATTGCGGGAAGTGTGAACCGGTCCAGCGAATATCTGCTCCATGAGGCTGCACTGAAAGCAAGGCCTGACTGCAATGCAGTGGCACATATCCATGCTCCGTATTTAACAGCCTATGCGTACTGTAATCAGACAATTAAACTGAAATGTTCTACCACATTTTCCTTAGTTTTCGGAGAGATTCCGTGTCTGCCTTATGGAGAGGCGGGAACGATCCACATTGCAGATGGAATTGAAGAGGCAATGAAAGAACATGATCTGGTTTTGCTTGGTAATCACGGATGTGTAGCCGTTGGGCAGACATTAGAAGATGCAGTGAAAATTATCGAGGCGGCAGAGGAAGTATTGAAAATTGCGAAGATTGCAGGAGAAGTCGGCACGATCACAGATATTCCGGATGATAAATTGGAATCATTATTCGAACACCACCCGGGAAGCAAAAGAAACAGAAATAAGAAATAAGGAAGAGGAGGGAATTTTAAAATGAAAGCAGCAATTATGTACGGACCAAATGATATCAGGGTGGAAGAAACCGAGAAACCAGCATGCCCCAAAGGAGGGCTGTTGCTAAAGGTTAAAGCCATCGGACTCTGCGGGTCAGATATCAGAAACCTAACGACAGATTCGAGAAAGGGAGATTATCCCCACATTTATGGTCACGAGGTGGTTGGGGAAGTTGCGGAAGTTTCACCGGAGATTACTACATATGCCGTAGGGGACCGGCTTTATGTTTATCCGGTAGAACATTGTTTAAAGTGTGAAGCATGCAGGAGCGGCCACAGTGAAAACTGTGAAAATGCAGGAGACTATGCGAACCGTCAGGGAGGCTTTGCAGATTATCTCCCGGTGCCTCCGGAGCAGCTTAATGCAGATGCTGTATATCCAATCCCGGACGGGGTCGATTACAACAGTGCATCACTGGGAGAACCATTATCTTCTGTCTATGCATGTCAGGAAAACGTAAATGTCACTCTGGGAGATACGGTTG